>JAJRVU010000168.1 GCA_024277145.1 Planctomycetota bacterium | reverse complement strand
CTTTACCCGCCGATATTCGAACAAATTCCGGTACATTTTGATCTTTGACAATCTCAAGCATTCGAGCGACTGCTTTTTCTTCCTTAACTTCTGCCAGGCATTGCAGCCCTATCGAAAAGATTCTCCGGGAGTAATCAGTTCCTTTGATTCTCTCAAGCCAGATGCTCCGATAAGGTGCATAATCCCATTTTGCAAGAGCCGGTTCAATTTTTGACTGATAATAGATCCCCTCTGATTGTGCAATTTTAGCAAGAACTTCAGCTTGTTCTTTTGCATCCAATTCAACAAGAGTATCAACAACAGTCAATTTGACTGTGGGATGAACATCAGGTTGACTCAAAAGTTTTACCAGTTCAGGAATGGTATCTTCAAGACCTTTCATTCCTCGCCGATGCGCCAGTGTGATGGTGGTAGCAGCCAGTCTTTGGTAATCCGCTTCAGGACGTTTTAATGCTTTCATCCAAAGCGGTTTTAGTTTATCCGAAAAAACAACTTCAACGCCCGAAACAGTAATCACAGGATGATAATAATTATCAAGTTTTACATCTGGATCAAGAATTAAGTCATCAGCCTGCAACAGGAGAGGGGTTGAACCCAATAACAGGACGATAACATTTAATATAAATTTGAATTTGATCTGTTTCACGATAGTAACCATATTTAATTGACCTAAAACAAGTCAGGATTTTCTCAGAAAAAAAATATAAAAGATAAAATTACAGTTGGATTTACCAAGCCTGTTTTTATTCTATCGTGGTCTGCTCAGCTTCCACGTTCGGTATACCAGCCCGAGAAAAAGAGCAGAACAAACCAGGCCCATGATATACCAGTTTCCGGGAATCAGTTGATACTCTTCAAATCCTGAAGTTCCGCTTGCATGAAGGGCAGCAGCCATCGGGTTAAATAAAAGAATGTTTTCAACAATTTCATGACCAAAAGGAGCGCCTCGTCCCAGCCAAAAAAGCATTGTTCCACCGAAAAGTGATAATAAAACAATATAAGCAGTTGTTGTTGCAGCTGCTGTCTGACTGAACAAACTACTGATAAATGCACTGACCAAAATGGCAAAAATAGCTGCAATGACCAGGCAAATCAATACGTTAACAATTTGCGGTTGCATCTCTGGCTTCAAATACAGAATGATCAGGTAACCGGGAAGAGTCGCACAAAGGATCATTGATAATGTCCAGGCAACACTCATCAGTTTTCCGCGTAATATTTTTAATGCAGACAATGGCGTAGTTTGAAGAAGTTGCCAGCCATTACTTTCAATTTCCGAACTGATTAATCCTGCAGAAAGGCTCGGGGTAATTAGCACAAGTAAAGAAACCTGAAGTAAAACCATCAGGCCACCAATCGCTTCAACTCCCCAACTGATTGATCCTGTCGTTGCAGAATAAGTCAGCAGGATTGAAATAATAATACAAAGAGCAACCAGCCTCAGTAACCAGTGTGATCGGCCAAATCGCCTGCATCGGAATTCCTTGATCATTATCGGATTCGTCCAGTTTCCAATTCCTTTTGAACGCTTCTGTGGATCAATAAGGTAAAAGATAAAACGAAATCTCTTGGCACCTTTAGTTCGATCATCTGTGATGACACCTGCTGAACGTGATCGGTCAAAAATTCGATAATTCAACCGACTTAAAGTCAGGTAGACCATAACCATGCATGAAATTCCAGTAAGAATAAAATACCGATTGATTGCAGAATAACTTAAAGTGAATCCGGACAACCCAATATCCTTCTGCCCGAGAACCTCCATCGTTGCAGGTATGGGAGAAACGCATCGAAGCCAACCACTGATATCTTTAAGTGTCCCACTTTCGCTTTGAAATAATTGATATGGCCCCAGCACAAGAATCGTAATGAGTAACACCAATCCATATGTCATTCTTAATGCAGAATCAGTGGAGTTTGCATAGGTGCTCACGACAAGCCCTAGTATGATGAACTGTATCGAAGCCGTAATGAGGATCAGGTATAAAGGAATGATTTCCCCAGTTAAGCTGATTCCGCCCATTGCAAAACAAGCACCTGCTGCGGGCAAACTGGTGGAAAGTAAAATCAATACAATTAAAAAGACCCCGAAAAATTTACCTGCATAAATTCCGGTCGGTCGAATAGGAGAGTTGAAGAGCAGTGCTAACGTTCCTTTGATTTTTTCCCTGATAATTGTTGTTGCAGGGAAACTGGGAACAAGTAACGCAATGACAGTGAGTAATCCATATCCGAATAATCTGAGAACCTGTCGCGAAGCAAGCCCGGAAAGGTCAGATTGAGAATCGGTGGGCCATCGCGCAATAATAAGAATGGCAAAAATCATCGAGATCAAAATCTGCAATAATACAGCTTTATTGGTCCGCAATTGTTCAATTAATTCACGCCTGAGAATAGGTATCATGTTATTCACCTACCTCCGAAACTGCTTTATCCTTTTTGGGACCTTTCACCACAGACATAAATGCAGCTTCCAAATCTGCCTGTAATTCTCTGAATTGTGAAACATGAATTCCTTCATGGATTAATTTACCAAGAACTAAAGATAATTCCTGATCGTTTTTTTCCGTCTTAAACCGGATCATCAATTCTTTAGGAGCAACATTTATGTTCCCTTTGTTCATACGCATGTTCTTGATGATCAATGCTGCAGCTTTTAACTGCTTGGCAGACGCAAGCTGAACTTCTACTGTTCGTAATTGCGTCAGGTGCTTCATGATTTTGTTAAGTGGCCCAAACGCCTTCAACTGACCACGATGTAAAATAGCCACCTGATTACAAATACGGGAGAGTTCCGGAAGGATGTGGCTTGTTACAATAATCGTTTTTCCCATCTCAGCCAGACGAAGAATAATTTCCCTCATCTCAATTCGAGCTTTGGGGTCAAGTCCATTCGCCGGTTCATCAAGAATGAGAACAGAAGGATCATGAAGAAGGGTTCTTGCAATCGCTACTCGCTGTTTCATTCCATGACTGAGTGATTCCACATATTTATCCTGCATGTAGGTCACGCCTGCGGTTTCCATGACCTCTTCAATTCGTTTTTTTCTTTTCTTGACTTCGATGCTGAATGCTGCACCGAAGAAATCCAGATATTCACGGACACGCATGTTGTCATAAATGCCAAAAGTGTCAGGCATGAACCCAACGGCTCTTTTGATTTTGTGAGAATCCTTAACGCAATCAATACCTGCTATAGAAACAGTTCCACTTGTTGGTTTGGAAAGGCCCACCATAATTTTAATGGCTGTTGTTTTTCCAGCCCCATTATGGCCTATAAACCCTAATATCTGTCCACGGCGAACTGTAAAGGAGAGATGGTCCAGTGCGACAAACTCACCATATATTTTTGTTAAATCCTGTAATACTATGACAGGCTCATCTTGATTCATCAATTTTTCTCCAAAGGTGCAAGTAAGTCATTTATTTCTGAGTTGTTCCAAAAACCTCAAGTTCAAGGAAGTCAATTTTCCAATTAAGTTTGGTTTGCGCGTTGCTATCCTGATCAGATGAACCAATATTAATTACCAGGAGAAAACCACCTTTATCATCCAGATTTAATAGATCTTTCTGGCTGATTGCATAGGTGTGAACTCCATTGGGACTGTTTATTGTTTGCAATGTCTCTTTTTGACCGTTTCGAAATCCTTCAATTTTTAATTCTCTGGTAGGAGCCTTAATTTGAAATTTCAAATTTACCTTTTCAATCTCCATTGGAAGGACTGACTCTGGTAATTGGAAACGCAAAATGGTTTCTGCTCGTGTTGGTATACTATTCCATTCCCTGGATTGATTGGAATATGCCGCCGACTTTGCCTGATCTTTATTTTTTGATTGAACACTTTGGTAAGAAATTAATGGAGCAGGGATAGAAACTTTAGTACCAGGGGCAGTTTTCTGATAAGCGATAGGAAGAGCAACTAACAAATCACCGACAATTTTTGCATTTTTTTGAAGTTCAAAGTTGGTGTCGACAGGTGTAGTCCAGGTCAGAAGAATATCTTTCCCTTGTAATGCTTTGGGAACGCCTTTGACCTTTGTATCAAGATCATCTTTCGATATAGGTTTCGTCAGGTATTCGGAATAAATTTTATCATGCCTTTGTTGACTGGTCGACATGAATCCGCTTGAAGGTATGTAAACTTTATCCTGCAAGACAAACTCAGGGGAAGCTTTAAAATTGCCTCCAGTAGAAGATTCTGCACGCAGCATTCTTGATTGAGGAGTGATGATGATAGAGTCTTCAAATTGATTAAACATCTCCGATTCTACTTTTAATGACAATCCTTCGGGGCCAAACAAACCTTTAGCAACCAACGGTTGAGAAAGGCTTTTAACAATTTCAAAGCTGGTGGTCTGAACGCTTCCTGCTGGCATCGAAAGATCTTCAAAAATCCAGGAATCCAAATCAGTTTGGATTAACTTCTGGCCATCTATTTTAGCTAGCTGATCAAATTGAAATCGGCCACCTCTGTTAATTCCAATTGTATCCTGATATGTCTTAGGATAATAAATAGACACAAGACCGGACATTGCGAGATCATTTGTTTCTTCTATCGCAGTAGCAAATTGGTAAGTTGCAATTGTTGCGGGAACAGAATGCTGAGAACTCGAGCCAAGATTGATTAAAAAACCACCAATTCCTATTGAAACAACAGGTCCGATCAGGCCAAAATAAGAGGTCTTTTTAAATAATTTTAAGAATATCCCAATGATGAAAAGACTACCGCAAAATGATCCGAGGATCATAATGATTTTAGACCGTGGTAAAATTGAATGACCAATCTTTTCTTCCAGTTGCTTCTTTAAAGTGGCAACTTCAAAACTATTATCTTCAATGGATTCTGACCATAGAAAATTTAATGTTTTTAATGCATCGGTTGGAATTGGAAGCTCACTGTTTTTTCCATTCGGGCTAGGCTCATTCTTTTTCAATTTTCGTGTCCAACCACGCGGTCCAAGAGTTGTAAAAAGTATTGAGCCTTTCCCAATGTTCTTCATAAATGCGGCTGGCCAACCATTTACTGTGTAGAGGACATTTTTCGGGTCAGTGATAACTTTTACGAAATTAATCGGTTTTTCATGAGAGTGCATTAACTCAGTGATTTTTTCAGTGTTGGCCAACCCCGCTTCAAATATGATATTGTTATATTGGGTTCGCTCCACTTCCTGTACCAGGTTCGTTTCTCCCAGTAGGCTACTTATTGTTGATTCCGAGACACGGTCAACAAAAATCCATAACTTTCCCCCATCGTTTTCGATCCAGTTCCGTAATGCTTTGCACCCGGCAGCATCGTACGTAATCTGATCACCTGCAATAATAAGATATTTCAAGCTGTTGTACGCATCTTCTGATGCTGGCAATATTCCTGATGAAATTGTTTCATAGTTGAGCGTTCGGCTTCGTTGCATAAAGCGAACCAGTTTTGTAAATAATTCGAAATCTGCAAGGGGAGAGTGCAAAGTTATATACCGGGGAAGAGGGACTGATATTTCTTCTGGAGAATAGCCAATCATTGCTAATCTTTTTTCTTTAAAAGATGTGCGGAATTTTGAGGAATAGAAAGCTCTTCCTTCTTTCGTTTTAATGACCTCTCTTTTTCCATTTGTTGTGTCATATAATATCGATTGAATATCGATACTTTTATTTTCTTCAACCTTGTCAAGCGGGCCCATGCTGAATTCAAATGACATTTCTGAATCGGCTGGAAGCCAAATCTTTCTTCCAAACTGTTTTTTTGATTCTGTTTTGTAATAACTGAGAATTAATGCTTCTTTATCTTCTTTTGACTTGTTTATCAAAACACCTGAAAGAATATTTTTCCCCGTTGTTAAATCTTTACGAGCTTTAGTCAAATTGGGAAGTCGTCGTAATAATAATCCCTCTTCAGATGGATCTTGTGCATAAATATTAACACTGTAGGATGCAGACACTACAGCCATGATGAAGAGAACAATAAAGTGCTTTTTATGTGATTTCAAATGCATAATGAAGGTATACAATTTCTTCGTTTGGTTGTTAAAAGTATCGGAAACTTATCATCTGGGTAGGATTAAACCAGAATAAAAAACCTCTAGCCAGGCTTTTGAGATTACAGCAAATAAGATCACATTTACTAACAAAAGCTCAGGCAAATCAGGTTATTACTATTGTTGTGTCAAACTTAATAATTAGGCTTTGGTAATCGCATAAAGTACGTCAACGCAGAGTGTTGGAGTTTTTATGCGCCCTAATCGTAAGCCTTGACAAGGTACTATAGAGAAAATAAATCGTAACGGATGTTAAGGGCAAATTCGAGTCTTAGAATTTGGATTAACTCGCTCGTCTTGAAATACTTCTTGAGTGGTGTGAGAATAGATTGAATTTGATGATTACAAGGCCATTAAGTGTGGCTATATGTACACATTTTAGGCTCGGCCTATAAAAAAAACCCTCAAATTTTCATTCAAGGGCTTCTCAATATACATATAAAGGCGCCGGCGGGATTCGAACCCGCGATGGCGGATTTGCAATCCGCTGCCTTAGACCACTTGGCCACGGCGCCATCAATTCGTATAGAACAGGTATTTTATCGACAAACTATAACGATATTGTCAGTAATGTTAGTAGTTTTGACTGTTTTCGTTAGAAATAATTGTCAAAATAAACAGCATGGGTAAATAGGGGGCAATGAGTGTAAGTCGTTATCCAGACTACGCAAAATCCAATCTCCCGTAGAATTCGAATCGTACAAATTGATCCTGATACCGTCAAGTAACATTCGGGGGGAATTAAAAAGGGGAATAGGAATAAGGGGATCAGGAAGAATAAACCAATCAGTTTAATATGGCCGATCATTAATTTTCTCTTCAATTTACAAACATTATCAGCAAGCTATTAACTGGAATTTCTAAAACAGGACCAGTATGATCAGTCAATTGCTTTCTGGGCTATCTATATTTTCCTTGATTAACCTCTGTATTCACTGGAATCTTCGGGAAATTCTAAAGAAACGATCCCCAAAGCCGTGTTGAACCACAGACCATTGCAAGGTATTGAAAGAGACAATAAGTTTCTGTAAATGACACAAGAAATCTTCAAATTCCATTCAATTTTAAAAGATAAACAGGCATCAAATGACTAAATCCACTGGTATCAAAGCTTCACAAGTTAAAGAATCAGAAGAAGAACTCATTTCAACAGCTCAGACTGCTGTCAGTCAAAGTAACTGGGTTGTGGGAGAGTGTGCTGCAAAATGGACGACTAAATATGCGAAAGGGCGAACCGATGCCGATTTTGCGACGATGATTGGATTAACACCGGATCAGATTTTCCAGAGAAGGCGTGTCTGGGAAACCTTTGGAGATGTTTTTAATGATTATTCAAAGCTGAAATGGTCGCATTTTTATGTTGGCTTAACATGGGATGATGCCCCGGAATGCCTGCAATGGGCTGAAGAAAATGAGTCAACTGTTGCTGAAATGAAGGCATGGAGAAGGTCAATTAATGGCGAAGATCTAACCGAAGATGTTTCAACTGATGACTGGGGTTCACCTTTGGGTGTCAATTATGTCCCACAGGAATTGACTGCGGTTCGGGAACCGGATGGCAATGAACACTCTTCCAGTGGAGGTTCTGGTGGCTTTTCTGGAGAGAAAAGCTCGTCTGACACACCTGAATTTGCATCAGCAGTCGCTCGAGATACGGAAGGATCTGATGGAGATAATTACTCTCCTTTTAGAAAAGGTGCAGGATCAAAGCCGGAAGAGAGTTCCTCGACAGCAACTTTACCAGCGAAAACTCATGTATCTCCTGAGCAACTCCTGAAGAAAATGACTGCTTCGCTGGATAAAATGAACAAAGTTTTAACACCTGAACTCCTCAAGTAAATGAACGACCTTGACAAAAAACAGCTCAAAAAATGGGCTTCCGTGATTGGTGAACTCAGTAAAAAAGCAGCCCGTTATCTATAAAAAATATTTGAACTCTATTTATTTCAGGTTAAAATAGGGTTACGGTCGGTTTTGCTGCATTGTACATTTGTTGCATTGTAATTATCAGGATGATTATAGTTGAGCCCATATTGCTATTTCATATGGCAGGTGGGCTTATTTTAACTGGAGATAAGTCCGGAAAGCGTATAGATGAGAGTGCCTGAATTTTTATTTCACAAATCAGGGAAAGGTCGGTCAGGATCTGCTAACGAGTGGCTGATTTTTATTCTGATTTTGCTTCTTACTCTTCTTTATGTTCAGTCGATCAATAATGCCCCCAAACCATTGCACGATCCTGATGTTATTCCCCGATCAATTACCGCAAGGGGAGATTTGGCTGAAGATGAAAAATCGCAAATAGAGCTGTTCAAGTCTGTTTCACCTTCTGTCGTTTTTGTGACAAGTATTGCGGTCAATCACAATGCTTTTAATATGGATGTCACAGAAATTCCCCAAGGCTCAGGCAGTGGTTTCATCTGGAATATGGATGGATACATTGTTACGAATGCCCATGTGATGCAGCAATCCTCTAAAGCCCTTGTTTATCTGGCTGATAATTCTGCCCCGCTTGAAGCAAATTTGGTTGGTATTTCAACAGACAAAGATATTGCTGTCCTTAAAGTAAAAGCCCAGGCAGATCGTATGAAACCAATCATGGTCGGCTCATCGAATGATCTGCAAGTTGGACAAAAAGTTTTTGCAATTGGAAACCCGTTCGGCTTGGACCAGACATTAACAACAGGCGTGATTAGTGGTTTAGGGCGTGAAATCAAATCACCCACCGGGGAAAAAATTAAGAATGTAATTCAAACAGATGCAGCGATTAACAAAGGAAATTCAGGTGGTCCATTGCTCGATAGTGCAGGGCGGTTAATTGGAATTAACACCGCTATTTACAGTCCATCAGGAATAAACGCAGGAATCGGTTACGCCATTCCAGTTGATACTGTGAACCTTATTGTGCCACAACTCATCAGGTCAGGCCTTGTTGACCGACCAGGATTTGGTATTGCTATTTATTCAGGCAGTTATGTTGAAGAATTTATCAGGAAAGGAATCCTGAAAAGAAATGGGGTTTTGGTTAGCGATGTGATTAAAAATGGGTCTGCTGATATTGCAGGTATCCTGCCAACCAGAAGAACAGCTAATGGAAGAATTATTCTGGGGGATTTGATTACACGGATTGAAAATGTAGAAATCAACAATTATCAGGATCTTCTTAAAGCATTGGACCGTTTTAATGCGGGCGATTCTATTTCTGTCACAATTTACAGGCAAAATATTAAGAAGGTTGTTAATCTCGTCCTGCAACCATTATCTGAGAGAAGCCTTAACAGGAATCAAAAAAGATAGATGAAAATTAACCATCTATCTTTCACACATTCGTGTAGAGCGATTTGTTATTGAGTGAGATATAATCAACAAAAAGGGGCTTACCGGGGATTTCTGGGAAGATCGTCTCGTTTCTCGTGAACGGACTGTCTATGTGTCTGATGATTAAGAGAGTCAACGCGAAAAATAATTTCTTCGCCATCAATATCGACGACTGTAAGAACCTTATTGCCAACTTGAATATTTTCGCCTATTGCAAGAAGAAAATCTGACTGCAACATTACCAACCTCCCTGGGTATAATCAAAATGTTCACAAGATGACAATAACTGCTTCCTGGCAGCAAGAATTCCATGTTTATCCCCAATCCATTCTGATAAACACCTGAATAATCGGTTTAATCCCAACCCAATCCGAATATGGCCAAAAGATTAGAAAACAGAGTGATTTTATCTCGCCTCCAAGTTTGAATATAATAAATAAAAAGAAGCTAACCAGACCAATATGCAATATCTTTCATATTTTCTTAAGCTTCATCCTGATATTTTTATTATTAATTCCATGTTCTGAAATTCTTATACGTATAAGAATAAAGATGGATGAACTTATCGATCTAATTACAAATTAAACTATTATTAATAAAATATAGAAAACCTGACAGCTAAAATGGACCTTCTTACATTCGATCCAATAATAAAAACAACCCGGTGGGGAGGAAGAAGGCTTGGAACCGTTCTTCATAAACCGATTGGGAATGCAGATCGATACGCTGAAAGTTGGGAAATTGCAGATTTCAATAACGACCAAAGCCAGATCAATTCGGGCCCTTTTAAAAAAAGTTCTTTAAAGCAACTATTATCAGAACACAAAAAAGAAATACTGGGAAAACATTCCCACTTCGAACATTTTCCCATTCTTGTCAAATTTCTGGATGTTGCAGACAGGCTGTCATTGCAAGTTCATCCGGATGATGAATACACGCAAGCACATCAATTGAAAACATCAGGAAAAACAGAAGCCTGGATTATTCTCCAATGTAATCCAGAGAGCAGAGTCTATGCAGGATTGAGAAAAAATATTTCGCCACAGGAATTCTCGGAGTCCATCCGGGCTAGGAACATCGATTCTTGCGTTCATTCCTTTCCTGTTAAGCCGGGTGATGCCATTTTAGTTCCTGCAGGAACTGTCCATGCACTTGGAGAAGGAATCTTGTTAGCGGAATTCCAGCAG
>JAJRVU010000167.1 GCA_024277145.1 Planctomycetota bacterium | reverse complement strand
GGTCCTGCCATGCATTTTCAATTTTGTTTCAGAATTTCCACTTACCTTTTTTTCCTTCTTTTTTTGTTTTGCGTGATCACAAAACAGAACGATTTATCTGCTGCTGGTAAGGGTGATGAACTGCAGGGGTTGGAATATCAAATTGAAAGAAGTGTTGCTCACAAAGGGTTTGATAAAAAAATGTGTTGGGTCCACGCACGGGCAGGAGCCATCCCCTCGAATGTCAAAGGGAATCCGAACCATCATCCAGCAATAGTTTTGACAATGCAGAAATTATTGCTGAGTGGTTCTGATATTTTTTATGCTCTTAATCAAATGCGCACTGACGACATGGCTTCAAGTTGGTCTGGTCCAAATCGTCAGTTGACTCTTGCAAGAAGATCAAAGAAAGATGGAATTGAAGTTGCGATATCAGATTTCACCCCGCAATGGCATGCAAAAACTGGAAAGCTTTTAGGAATCGGGCATACTGTTGAATACAAAAATAATCGGGTGATGCATATTAGATCTCGGCATACAGCCTATTCTGTTTACGATGCTCTGAATCGAAACTGGACAGAATGGAAAACGATGAAAATGCCGGGCGATGAGAAGTTTCTCAATGCAGGGGCGGGTTCTGTTCAAAGAGTGGATCTACCAAATGGAGAAATTCTCCTTCCAATTTATTTCAAGGTTCCGAAAGAAAAACGTTCCAGCAGTACCGTTGTGCGTTGCCAATTTGATGGAACCAATCTGAAATATGTTGAACATGGAAATGAAATGATCGTGAAAGATCCGCGAGGATTGGGAGAGCCTTCGATAGCGGAATTTCAAAACAAGTATTACCTCACATTAAGGAATGATGTGAGAGGTTATATTACTTCCAGCAAAGATGGATTACATTTTGATAAACCCCAGCCATGGGCTTTTGATGATGGGAGTGAACTGGGGAGCTATAACACCCAGCAGCATTGGGTCACACATTCCGATGCATTGTACCTTGTATATACCCGGCGAGGCGCAAATAACGATCATGTTTTCAGAAACCGAGCCCCTTTGTTCATAGCAAAAGTGGATCCGGATAAATTGCAGGTGATTCGGTCAACCGAACGAATTCTTGTCCATGAAAGAGGAGCAAGATTAGGAAACTTCGGAGTATGTGATGTCAACAAAAATGAAACCTGGGTTATCTGTGCGGAGTGGATGCAACCGAAAGGTGTTGAAAAACGAGGAAGCGACAACAGTATTCATATCGTGAAACTGAAGTGGTCAAAACCCAATCACAATTTTTATAAATAAAACTAAGAAATGTTAATTACTTGTTGGAAAGCATTTTTTCTTTTTTTTCCTTAACGTTATTTTCTGGGGCAGTGAATGGGATATGTGAATCACTTTTTTCGTCGAACTTAACACCCAGTTTTTTGGCACTCTCGGGGTACAATCTAAACTGACCTTCATGAAAACCAAAAGTTTTGATGCAACCTAAATCATCGTACCCTAATCGCCAGCAGCTTCTTAATGATTGCCAGTTACACCAGTTGATTGTGGAAACAAGAGCAGTAACCCCCCGTTCTTCAAGTGCTTTTAAAGCCAAAGCCATACCGTAGCCATGCAATCTCATTCCACGATAATCGGGATGTGTAAATCCTTCATACATGCATGCGACATGATCAGGATAGGCAAGTGCGATACCGTAGTTAATTTCCGGCGCAGTCGATTTAAGTGCGTACCAACCGTATGAAGCAAGCCGACCTTCCGAGAGAACTGCAAAGCATAAATCATTTCCTAGTGCAGCGCGTTCCACGAAATCATTTTTAATATTGTTTTCAGGGTCAGCAGCAAACTCTGTAATTTCTTCCACAGTTAAGAAACGAAAAGTAAATTTCGGATCAGGCTCGCCAGGTAAACTGAACCTGTCAGACTCAAGCCAGACAACGTGAGTGATTTCCAGATTAAATAGTTTTTCACCAATTACGGAAGTACCCCATTTAATCAAGGCAGCATTCCCGAAACGAGATCTTAATTCTGAAGCACGTCGAAATTTATGAGAAACACGTTGAACGAATTTACGAATCATCTGGGAGTATCCTCTAATTGATAGACGAAATTGGTTTATCAAAAAATAACGCAATAACTATGCCAACAATGAAGAATACTTCCAGGATAGAATTTATTACTAATTTACCCTTCAAAAGTTCAATTATTTTAAATTACGTTCAGGAATCTGTATAGATCAGCAGCATAATGATGATAAAAAACCACATTATGTCAATTCAATAGAACATGACACAATAATCGTCATAGAAATCATAAATTGCATATCGCGAGTTACCCCATCTGGTTCCCCGTATCCTGAATGTAATTTACAGCAGGATCCCGGGGAGCAGTTTCAGAGGAACGACTTTCATTATTCAGGCTGCACTGGTGGAAGAGTGATTTTTGAACCTGATTCAAGTTGGTAAGCGAAGCCCGTACAATTTTTCTTCATCAGATATTTGGTAATGATTTTTGTACCGAGACGAAAGTCGCCAGACGGTGTCCAATTAAGATACAACCGCTTTCCCTGCACGATGGTTGTGATTCCTTCTTTGGTCAGGTCATGTTTGATTATTAACGCCTTTGCTTCGCGAGCGGCTTTCTGTGCGGCTGAACGAGTTGAAGCTGTGCAAACAACTGTGAGTGAAGTGGGTAAATCCGGTCGTTTATTTGCAAAAGGAATGGTGTCGGGAGTAATCTTTATTCCTGTAGTCAGTTTAAGAGGAGTTGGTCCACCGACATCGTAAGTCATTTCGATTAAATAAGCAGTCCAACCTTTTTCCGGCGTGGGTGTTTTGGCAATGTACAAGCCATTTTTTTCTGGTTCCATAACGGTGCTTGTGTACTTTCGACCGAGAGTTTCCACACGGAAATCACGGGCTTCTTTATTACTGGCTTGCCAAAGTCTCACTTCAACAGGTTTGTCCTGAGTCATCACCTGGATGGAACCATCTTCTGTGAATTTCCAACTGAATTGAG
>JAJRVU010000166.1 GCA_024277145.1 Planctomycetota bacterium | reverse complement strand
TACTCTCCTAACCCGCCCGTATCTACTGGGCTTGTTAATCAATATCAGTTATCTAGTCAAGGTGATTTTACCATAGTTATCATCTAAGCCAATTGTATCTATCCTTTCAAAACGGTCAACCACCTTTGAATTGTCTTTACTACATTTTCAACCATAGATACCTATTCCCCCACTTCTTCACAAAACCGACCGAATCAGATCAAACAAATACTACGTAAATCATTACATATATGGACGTTATGATTTATTTGCAAATCAGATAACATTGGACCAAAACAGAAAAACAAGCTAAATTCAGTTCAGGAATTGTGGCCAGATGTACTCAAAATAAGGGGGTTTATTAATCTTGGGGAATTTAGATTTAATACGAAGAAAATATGAAAAAGCTTTTTAATTCTCCAATTGAGCCTGTGTCCAGCACTGTCACACAAAGAGGGCAGTTCTGAAATACGACTAACCTTCAGAACTTTGAGGAGAAAACTTATCCCGGTCTTTAATATAGATCATGAGAACTGCGATATCAGCAGGGGTAATTCCACTGACTCTTCCTGCCTGCCCCAAATTAACCGGGCGAATTTTAGATAGTTTCTGCCGGGCTTCTATTCGCAATTGGGGAATCGCCAGATAATCAAATGATTCAGGAACTTTTAGAGACTGAACTTTTTGAAGCTTGGCAATTTCAGCAGTCTGTCGACGAATATAACCGGCATATTGGACTTCAATTTCTACCTGTCTTTTTGCCAGGGAAGAAATATCGAGACGGGTTACTTCGGGCGACAATTCAGAAAGCGTATTCCAGTTTACTTCAGGTCTTTTCATGAAATCTTCAAGTGAGCCACCTTGATACCTCAGTCGCCGAATCACTTCATACCCCTTTTGCACATCCTCTTCATATTTCTGAAATCGGGAAGCTCTTTCCTGATCGACCAGTCCTAATCGCATTCCAATGGGAGTCAATCGGCGATCAGCATTATCGTGTCTTAATAGAAGTCGGTATTCTGCGCGGGAAGTAAACATGCGGTAAGGTTCGTCAACGCCTTTGGTCACAAGGTCATCAATCAACACGCCAAGATATGCCTGATTTCGATCAAGAATCAAAGGCTCTTCCTTCTTCAATTTCAAAACAGCATTCACGCCTGCAATTAATCCCTGACCTGCTGCTTCTTCATACCCGGTAGTTCCATTAATCTGGCCGGCAAAATAGAGGCCTTCAATAATTTTTGTTTCCAGCGTGGGATGCAATTGTGTTGGCGGAGCAAAATCGTATTCGACTGCATATCCATACCGCATAATTTCAGCATTTTCCAAACCGACAATGGAGTGGACCATCTGGTCCTGCACATCACGAGGCAGACTTGTGGAAATGCCGTTACAATAATATTCCAGAGTCGTTCGGCCTTCCGGCTCCAGAAATATCTGGTGAGAATCTCTTTCGGAAAACCTGACGACTTTGTCTTCGATAGAAGGACAATACCGAGGACCAGTGGAGTCAATCTGCCCGCTATACATCGGCGCACGGTCCAGATTTTGTCGAATGACTTCATGAACTTTTTCGTTGGTTGCAGTCAGATAACAGGGCATCTGAGGTTGAGTCAGTTCATCCGTCATGAAAGAAAAAGGTTGTGGATTTTCGTCTCCCGGTTGTAATTCTGTTTTGGAAAAATCAATAGTTCTCCCATTCAACCTGCATGGAGTTCCTGTTTTAAAACGCTCCAATTCAAAACCAAGCCTGGTTAAAGAATCAGAAACGGTTCGCGTGGTTCCTTCTCCTGCTCTTCCACCTTCCGTTTGAGCTTCCCCGACATGCATGACCGCTTTTAAAAATGTTCCCGTTGTCAGGATGACAGCTTTTGCATGATATACGCCTTCCCCTTTCACCTGGATACCGGTGATTCGGTCGTTCTCAATAATCAATCCTTCAACGGTTTCCTGTTTCAGCGTGAGGTTTTCCTGTTTCTCAATTCGAAATTTCATGGAAAACTGATACGCTTTTTTATCAGCCTGTGCCCGGGGACTGTGCATGGCTGGACCTTTTCCCCGATTGAGCATACGGAATTGAATTCCGGTTTCATCAATCACGCGCCCCATCTCTCCACCCAGCGCGTCAATCTCTCGAACGATCTGTCCTTTGGCCACTCCACCGATAGCGGGGTTGCAACTCATTGCGCCGACCATATCACAATTCATTGTCAGCAAAGCTGTTTTTGCGCCGAGCCGAGCAGATGCAAGAGCTGCTTCACAGCCTGCGTGACCTGCACCGACCACAAGGATATCATATTCGTATTGAGAAGTTTTCATTGATTCAAATCAAGTGTTTTAAAAGCGGTGTATAAACAAGAAGGCGGTTATGCTTGTAAGCATCTCGGTGAAAAAAGACTTTTCGTTTTGTATCAAAAAGTTTCAGGACCGCTGAACATCCGAGGTCAGTTAATCGGCTGATTATCTCCCGATATTGACATTCCTAGCTGCTCAAGAGCTGAAGATGTCACTATTCGACCACGTGGAGTTCGTTGAAGTAATCCCATCCGCAGAAGAAAAGGCTCCACTTCATCTTCCAGTGTATCGGGTGGAAGATTCATACTATGGGCAATCGCCTGAATCCCTGCAGGCCCCCCTGCAAAAATGGAAATGAGTGTTTTCAGATACCGTCGATCCAGATTCTCCAGCCCCATGTCATCCACTTCACGCATCCTTAAAGCTTGCTGAGCAATTTCAAGACCGATGATTCCATCTTTTGTTCGCATTTCTGCATAATCACGAGTCCAGAGGAGAAGATTATTCGATTTTCGAGGTGTACCACGACTTCTGCTGGCAAGTTCAAAAGAAGCTTCTTCAGAAATGACCGTGTTCAGTTTCTTTGCATTTCTTCGTACGATTTCAGCAAGTTCATCAACCTCATAAAAATCAAGACGCTCCCGATTCACAAACCGATCTCGTAGCGGAGCTGTCAGCATTCCGGGACGAGTTGTTGCACCGATTATCGTAAATGGTTTGAGCTTCATATTAACAGTTCGGGCATTGACTCCCTCACCCAGAACAATATCAATTCGATAATCTTCCATCGCGGGATAAATAAATTCTTCCACGATGGGAGGTAACCGGTGAATTTCGTCAATAAACAAAACTGACCCGTAACTGGCATTTGTTAAAAACGGAAGCAAATCTTTCGGAGCACTCAATGACGGGGCTGAAGTATATTGAAATTCAGTTCCCATTTCTTTGGGAAGAACTGTTGCCAGTGTTGTTTTTCCCAAGCCGGGAGGGCCATCAAAAAGAATGTGACCAAGAGGCTCTTTTCTTTTTTGAGCAGCCTGCAGAATAATACTAAGGCGTTCCATAACTTTTTTCTGGCCAACAACATCTTTGAAAGATTGAGGCCTTAATGTGTAATCATACTCCTCATCCAGCGGAGAGCTTCCCATTGAATCAGCGGGCGAATCCTGACTATCTTTCCCGGGATCACCACCATCGGAATTAACACTGCCGGGAATACCGTCATCGGAAGTGTCATTTTCCGGTCCCTGATAAACTGGTTCACGAGCCATTCCGGCTCTCCTAAAGAAAAATTACAAAGAAACAATTTCGATCATAGTGAAAACTGAGTCAAATCTGCCCAGCTAGTTCTTCCATGATTTCATCTGGAATATTAAAATTAGCGGTCACACTTTGAACATCGTCCTGATCTTCCAGTGCTTCCATCAATTTTAAAACTTTCTTCCCACCTGCTGCATCAAGGTCAACGGTTGTCGTAGGAATACGAGCCAGTTCAGAAACATCTGTTGGAATTTGATTCTTTTCAAAAATATTGGCGACTTCCTGAAAAGCTTCAATTGAAGTAGTGACCTCAAATGCATCGCCACTTTTTTTTACGTCATCTGCGCCTGCTTCAATGGCCAGTTCAAACAATTTATCTTCTTCGACATGTTTTTGCGGAACCATGAAAAGCCCCTTGCGTTCAAACATCCAGGAAACACTTCCCGAGCCGGCCAGGTTTCCGTTATGAACTTCAAAGATTTTGCGAATTTCTCCCCCGGTCCTGTTTCGGTTTTCGGTCAAAGCATCACAAAGAACTGCGACTCCATTTGCTCCGTAACCTTCATAAACCAGATCATCATAATGTTCTGCATTCCCTTCGCCACACCCTTTCTTAACAGCTCGATCGATATTATCTTTAGGCATGCTTGCTTTTCGCGCTTTATCAATAGCGTACCGAAGCTTCAGGTTCATGACAGGATCACCACCACCTGATTGGGCAGCAACAATAATTGCGCGACTCAGTTTTCCAAAAAGTTTTCCACGTTTTTTATCGACCACACCTTTTTTTGCTGCGATGTTAGCCCAATGGGAATGTCCTGCCATTGCTGTTGTTCTTCCGATTTATTTAAAAATGATAATGTGTATAAAATTACTGTCTTTGAATATTATTTATTGCTGTCAATTTTCGCCTGAATTTTCTGAATTTTATCTTGATCAGGATCTGACTGCTTCCGGGCATGTTGAATTGCAGAGTTCCAGGCTTTTGAAGCTTCTGTTTTATTTTTCAGTTTAATATAACAATCACCCAGGTGATCAAAAATTGTTGAATCTCCTCCATTCGGATGCTCCGAAGCTTTTTTCAGAAAAACAACCGCCTCTTTAAAATCTCCCAGTCGATAAAGCACCCATCCCATGCTATCTAAATAAGCAGGATTTTCAGGATCGGAATCGATGGCAATTTTGATCATTGTTTTTGCTTTTTCAAGATTTTTCCCCTGATCAGCATACAAGTAACCGAGATCATTATTCACGCCCGGGTCATTCGGGTCATCTTTGATGACTTCTTCAAGAACTTTTTCCCCTTTGGGCATATCCCCTTTTTGAACATAAATATTTGAAATACTCAGTTTGCATCGTCTGACAATCAGCTTCTTATCAGTATGAGCAGAGATGATTGTTTCCAGAATTTTTATCGCCTGATCCCATTGTTTTCCATGACTGTAAATCCAGGATTCCTGAAACGAATAAACGGGATTATTCGGACGTAACAACTTGGCTTGTTGAATTGCAGTCAATGCTTCTTCAGTTTTTCCCTGCAATTCTTTAGCTTGTGAGACTTGAAACAGGAAATGAGGTTTTCCGTTGGAAAGTGCGGAATCATCAATCGCTTCCTGAAAAACCTTTTCTGCATCAGAATATAATTTTTCGTCAAGAAAATATTGTCCTAATTCATTAAAAATAGTGGTTGCATTTTTTCTTCTGACTTTCAAACAATACCGATAGAATTTCTTGACAGCATCGCTTTTCTTCAATGAAACGGCTAGTTTTGCCAGGAGAATCGCGTGTTCAAAATCAGCTTCCTGTTTATCACCCGATATTTTTTTAAGACCAACAGTTAAAATGGATTGGAGCAGTTCTTTATCATCCTGAACTAATTTAAGTTCATTTTCCAGTCGTTCCAATTGACGGGCACCCTTAAAGGATTTCGCCATTGAATCGAGTAATTCCCAGGGTTTTTTTTGCAGCCGATAAATGGAAGCAAGACTAATATGCCCTTCGGATTTTCCGCTTGAACTTAAAGTTTCCTCAATCAGTTTTTTGGCATCGTCCAGCTTATTTGCTTTGACATATTGATCAGCAAGAAAATATGCAAGGTCATAATTTCTTGTATCAACCGAAGCTGCTTTTTCCAATTTTGGTATCAATTCATTTTCTTTTTTCAGTTTCACCAGAACTTTTGTCAGCAATTCATAAGCAAAACGTCCCCTTGAAGTCAATTTTCTATCCAGATAAGAATCGAGTTCCTTCAAAGCTTTTTCAGGCTTACCCGTTTCATAATAAATATTGGCAAGGTTAATAATTTTGTTGCCCGGTTTTCCTTTCGAGGATTTTGCAGCATACTCAAATGCTTTAATGGCCAGGTCCGTTTTTTTTGCCAAAAGAAATACCTGTCCCATTCGTTCATAAGATGTCTGTGGATCAGATAACAATCTCGATTTTGTATGATAATCCAGTTTAATATCACCTGAACCATCAAGAGCTTTAAAAACCACCTCATATGCTTCTGCAGATTTGTTAATTGCCCCAGTTGCTGCATACAAAACAGCCAAGTCACGATGAATACTTATAGTGGTAATTGAGTTCTTCTTTAATTGGTTAGACTGGAGTGCTTTTTCAAAAAACTTAATTGCATCCGAATATTTCTGTTTTTTTATCATATGCAGGCCAAGCTTCTGCAATAGCCTATGGTCATTCGGATCAAGTTCAATTGCTTTAAGAGCATACTTGACAGCCTGATCAATTCGATTCAGGGCGAATGCCAAAGGAATCAATTCAGAATAAATTGCCAAGCTATTGGGATCAATTTCAACAGCTTTTTCATAATCAGCCAACGCACCCAAAAAATCATTTCTTGTTTTTTTCAAACGAGCAGTCATGAAAAAGGATAAAGCTTCCACTTTCATTTCAGTTTTTTTGTCACGTTTGTTAATCGGTTCAAACGGAATAGAAAAATCAAGCTCAACAGATTTATCATGAATAGCATCATCCAGTGATTTGGGGGCTGCAAACAGAAAGCTGGAACTGGATACTGATAAGAGAAGAAGCACGATCAATGGCTTAAATTTATTCGTCAATCGACCAGCATTTATTGGCTGTAACAAATTCTTCTGAAACATTGAGTAACTCCCTGACAGATGGACTACAAGATCTAGCCTGTATTGGACTGTACGGATCCCGGCAGCATAACAGGCCTATTTTAACCAACATTACAGGTAGGAACCAAGAGCGAATTAGCAAAGACTCTATGATGAGTAACCATTCGACCTTTTTTTACAGAGATTTCCCTAAAAGTCAATTTCAATAAAGCCGAATTTCAGAAGTGGGTCTATTTTCAGAATCAGGTTGCTAAAATGGTGGTTACTTCTTACTTTT
Organism: Planctomycetota bacterium; assembly: GCA_024277145.1. GTDB lineage: Bacteria > Planctomycetota > Planctomycetia > Planctomycetales > Planctomycetaceae > JAJRVU01. The sequence goes on along the minus strand of JAJRVU010000166.1, from coordinate 4,731 downwards.
TTTCTTAGTCGTCTTCTTTTTTACGGTTTTTTTTGACGCAGTTTTTTTTGACGCTGCCTTCTTCTTAGGAGTGGCTTTTTTCTTTGTAGCTGAAGCTGTTTTTTTTGCTACTTTTTTCTTGACCGCTTTTTTGACGGTTTTTTTCTTAGCCGTTTTTTTCTTTGTTGGTGCACTTTTTTTAGATGCAGGTTTTTCTGACGCTGCTTTTTTGGTTGTCGTCTTCTTTTGTGCTGCAGGTTTCTTTTTGGTCACAGCTTTTTTTGCCGTCTTCTTTTTGGTAACCGCTTTCTTTTTGGTCACTTTTCTTTTCCGCTTGGGCTTGGGAGGATTCTTGAGAATTGCTTCCAATCGCGAAGGAGAATCAAGAACATCATACCCTTCTTCCGGATGTCCATCTTCTGGCTCAAACGCATGGATCAGTTTAGGGTCAGTTGCAAGGCACCTTAGATAATAAGCGAATGCAGAAACATCAGATTTTCGTACAGCAGGTTTGATTGCAGCAGAAGCCTGGTCTTCCTTCATATCCGCATCAGCCAAGCCAAGAAATATTGAAGCATTCTTCATTTTTTCATCGACAGGGATCAAGTGGCTTCCCAGAGATTCCTGCAAGGCATAATTCCTGGCAAATGGTGATAAGGCTTTAATCCTTTTCAAATGTTTTTGCGCTAAATCAAGCGTTTTTCTTTTAAGGAGTTCCAAATCATAAGAGTAGTAAGTTTCAAAAACATATTGCAATGTTTTTCGAACTCGCATAGCTTTCCATTCAGGCGATTTAAGTCCTTCAAAAACAGTTGTTATTTCAAACATGGAACTGACACGGGCTTCATTCAGGTCGTAAAAAGAATCGAACAACTTTTCATAGACGCTATCCGCTTCTTCTACGGTGCAATTTTCAATGCAAATTCCGTACAGGATCGTTTCCAAAACCGGACGATCCACTTTAGGAACATTACCCTTGTAATGTTCCTTGAGAATCGCCACGATTTTTTTTGTTACTTTTTGTTTATCTGATGCTTTTACTGCAGCCATAATTCTTATTTTACCGCTTAAATCAGGGAAAACAGAGAGATCAATCTCTCAAAATCCAATCCAACTGTATTGTAATCAATATTAACTGTGTTGCTTTGTATTCAAATAATCCATTAACAGAACAATCTCCCCAAGTCATTAAAATGATTCAGGCTGACCTGTTTCTTCTTCACCAATTTCATCAACAGGTCCGTCCGGTGATTCTGAATCTGCTTCATGGGTGACCATCCCGTCAGCTAATGCTTCATCAATGATCGTAGAGATATCTGCACTTTTTTTCACGCTTGTATCAAGGATAAATTTGAGAACAGGAGTCTGGCGAGTTTGAATTCGATCTGCAACTTTTGATTGAATAAATCCTCTTGCTGAGTCCAGTCCATACAAAGTTAATTCCTGTTGCTTCTTATCCCCTAAAATAGAAACATAAACTTTAGCAGTCCTTAAATCCTGGGAAGGCTCAACTCTCAAGATCGTCACATTTTTCACGCGCGGATCCCGCATCTGAAACAGGATCGTTGTACTGATCGATTCCAGAATTGCCTGTGCAACTTTTGCCATCCGCCGCGAAGCCATTATTTCTCCTAAATACTCATTGAAGAACTGATTGAAAACATTTTTTTGTATTCTCAACTAATCGTCCAGGGTTCTCTTAACTTCATCTATGCGGAATGCTTCGAACAAATCACCTTCTTTAACATCATTGAATCCATCCAGCCGTATACCACATTCCATCCCTTCACGAACTTCTTTGGCATCGTCTTTTTCTCTTTTAAGTGATGCAAGACTGTAATCGTTCAGGATAGCCTGATCCCTGATAACGTGAACCCTGCTGGAACGATCAATGGTCCCACTAAGAACCCTGCACCCTGCAATCGTTCCGAATCGACTAATATGGAAGGTCCTCAGGACAAGTGCCCTTCCCGTTGCCACTTCAACTTTTTCAGGTCTTAACAATCCTTCCAGAGATTGTTTGATGGTATCAGTGATTTCATAGATGATATTAAATCTTCTAATATCAACGCCTTCATTTTCTGCAAGAAGTTGAGCCTTGTCTTCCGCAATCACATGGAAGGCAATAATAATTGCTCCTGAAACACTAGCCAGGTAAATATCACTTTCATTCACCCCACCCACTCCGTCATGAACAACCTTCGTGCGTACTTCAGGATGATCTAATTTGTCGATTTCCCCTCTGAGTGCTTCAAGCGAACCTGGTGTATCTGCTTTGAGGATTAAAGGCAGGTCCTGAATTTCACCTTGCCGGGCTGCATCCAGAATATCTTCAAGAGTTCTGGGAGCTCCGCTTTTTGAAAGTGTATGCGATCGTTCCCGATTACTTCGGGTTTCTGCCACTTCACGGGCTTCTTCAACAGAGTCCATGACAAAGAATTGATCCCCAGCACCGGGAACGATGTTTAATCCTGTCACTTTCACTGGCATGGAAGGTGGGGCTTCCTGAATTTCGTTTCCATGATCATCATAAATTGCCCGAACTCGACCAACTGCATCACCACAAAGCATGACATCGCCAATTTTCAGTGTTCCCTTCTGGTTGACTAACCAGGCAATCACACCACGACCTTCATCACGAAATGCTTCAATGCAAACGCCCATTCCCTGAGTATCCGGATCAGCTTTATATTCTTCAAGCTCTGCAGTCAGAAGGATTGTTTCCAAAAGTTCATCAATTCCCTGACCTGACATGGCTGAAGTTCGAATGACTTCAACATCTCCCCCCCATTCAGAAGGAAGAATTTCATGAGCAGCTAAATCCTGAAGAACTTTTTGCTCATTAGTATCGGGAAGATCACATTTATTCATAGCAACAATAATCGGGACCCCTGCAGATTTTGCATGACTGATACATTCAACCGTCTGAGGCATCACTCCATCATCAGCAGCAACAACAAGAACAATAATATCAGTAACAGTAGCCCCTCGTGCACGCATTTCACCAAATGCAGCATGGCCGGGTGTATCTACAAATGTCACTTTTTGCCCATTTTGCTCAACCTGATAAGCTGAGATATGTTGGGTAATTCCACCTGCTTCGCCATCAGCAACTTTGGCAGAACGAATTTTATCCAACAAGGATGTTTTACCGTGATCAACATGCCCTAGAATCGTGACAATTGGAGGCCGATGTTGAAGGTTCTCCTCATTTTCAACGACATCAATGGATGCAATTAACTCTTCTTCGATATCTCTCTGCCTTTTTATTGACAGATCAACACCAAACTCAAGAGCAATTTCCATTGCCTGTTCTTCTTCAAGGGATTGATTAATGGTCGACATCACTCCTTGCTCAAAGAGAATTTTTAATATTTCTTTTGCAGGACGGCCCATTGCCTCAGAAAGAGATCGAACTGAGATAGGCAATTCAACTTCCGCTTCAGTTTTATGAACAATTGGCCCGGACGGCTGCTTACGACGACGACGGAACGATTGAGAACGTGAGCGGAATCGGGGTCTATCCTGATCAAGCCCTCTTCCACCTCGACGCCTGCTCTTTTTGGGATCCTCAGGTCGACCGTCGGTCATCCTGCTTTTTTTATCTTTTAATTTATCCCCGATCAGATCTTTACCAGTTTCCTTACGCCGTTTTTTATCCTGCATATGTGCTTTTAGAGGACTTTGCTGCTGTTCGAGAAGTTCAGCAGTCAGCGGGATATCAGGTTTTTGAGCTTTAGTTTCTTCTTTTGCTTTGGGCTTCTTTTTGACCGGCGTAAAATTGGGAATTGCTGCAATATTGGGAACTGCAGGACGCTCTTTTTGTTTAGAACGCTTTGATTGACCTGAATCCGAATCATTCGAAATACTTGCACGTGGCTTCATCTCTCGAATTGATCCGGCACCTGCTCCACCAGGAGGGACATAATCATCTTTGCTGAGAGCGCGAGTAGTATTGGATTTTGCTTTTGTTTCCGTTTTTGCTTTGGGGTCTTCTTTATCGGAAGTCGGTTTCTCAACAACGTCCTGAACTTCATCAGATGAAGCAACGAGTTCCTTTTCGGAAGCCAAGTCTTCTGTTTCAGGAGTTCCTTCCTGATCACTGGCAACATCTTTCTCGTCGCTCTCTTGCTCCACTTCCACTTCCACTTCCACTTCCACAGGTTTCCCTGAATGCTGTGGGCGAGGAGTCATCATTTGGGTTCTGATTTTGCGTACTTTACCGCCAGCATCACGATTTTCATCACGAACCGGGGTCGCAGGTTCTTCAACTGCTACTGCAGAAGGTTTTGCACTTAATTGCTTAAAATGGTTAACAATTGTGTCTCGCTGTTCTTCTGTAACGCTAGCCAACGCTGAATTTTTCAACGAAATGCCTGCATCATTTGCATGCGAGATTAATTCTTTGCTATCCAGCCCAAGCTCTTTAGCCAGTGCGAAGATCCGAATCTTCAAAAGTCATCCTCCAGGTCAAACCTGCATTCACGTTATCACTTACAATCGAAACGATAACAAAATCACGATTATCTTTTCGTTCTGATACTCAGTTTTAACTGCCTACTGGCAATTATTTTGAGCCATCACAACATATTAAAAAACTCAGAACGCTTAATACGTTCCAATAATATAATTACTCTTCTTCTCCAGCTTCAGCATCTGGCGAATCCGTTTGAGCCTCTGTTTCATGAGCCTCTGTTTCAGCCTGAGGTTCTTCGCCTGCAGAATCTTCAACTTCCGTTGCCGCTTCTGTTT
>JAJRVU010000165.1 GCA_024277145.1 Planctomycetota bacterium | reverse complement strand
TTTTGAATTGTCTGACGATTGGCCAGTGGATCGCCGGGTGCCAATTCCCTTTTCAATGCGTATTGACACATGAGGTCATGCGACCGCTCGCAGATACCTATCCATCTCATGCAATGATGGATTCGTCCCGGACCAAGTCGAGCCTGTGCAATTTTGAACCCAGTCCCTTCTTCTCCTAATAAATTGGAAACAGGAACCCGAAGATCATTAAACCGAACTTCACTGTGGCTAAGCCAATCATCACCTGAGTGCCCCATCACCGGGATGTTACGGACAAATTCATAACCGGGAGTGTCAGTCGGCACTAGAATCTGGCTGGCACGTTTGTGTGGTTCTTCATCCGGGTTTGTCACCGCCATCACAACTGCAAAGGCTGCACCATCTGCACCCGAAGAAAACCATTTGTGACCATTAATCACATATTCATCCCCATCACGGACAGCGGTTGTGCTCATCCAGACAGGATTAGAACCAGCATGTTCCGGTTCCGTCATTCCAAAAAAGCTTCTCGAAGTTCCCGCTACCAAAGGCTTCAGGAATTTTTCTTTCTGTTCATCGGTTCCAAATTCGCACAGGATTTCCATGTTCCCCGCATCAGGAGCCTGGCAGTTAAACGTATAGTGTCCGAGTGGAGTCCTGCCAAGAATTTCTGTCAACATGGCGTGATCCTGAAATTTCAATCCTGCCCCTCCATGCTCTTTGGAAATCTGTGGAGTCCACAATCCCATATCGCGAACCATTTGTCGTTTTTTTTCAATTTCCGGAAGCAGGCTGGTAAAAGATTGCTTCTGAAGCGGTTCTTCCAGAGGATAGATTTCTTTTTCCAGAAACTCCTGAACCTGATCCAGGCGATCCTGTGTTTCTGCTGATATTGAAAAGTCCATATTTATCCCCTTATATATGTTAGTTTTGTAAATTTTATTTTCAGAGCTTTTCTGAATGAGAGCGAGTTGTGACTTTAACGATAAGTGATCATTCCCGGTTTATCCAGTAAGTGAGAGACAGAATTAAAGTGATCAAGCGTAATTCGATTCCCTTTAAACAATAAATTGGAAACAGAAGAATTTCTTAGCCTCCACCCTAGTTCCAAAGCCTTCTTATCGGAAAGATCGAGTGCAAGCTGCAGGAAAACAGAGATCGGACCGACGGAACTGACAACAAGAATATTTTCCCCGCCGGTGTCGTTTTCAATAATTTGTTCAAGACCATTCCGGGTCCGTTTCTGAAAAACTTTCCATTTTTCACAACCGGGTGAATTCACACGTCCTTCCGCCCATAAATTGACCGTTGCCTCAAACAGCATTTGAAAACTTCTTTGCATATCCTGAGGTTCCGTAGCAGTTCGAAAGTTTTTCACCATTTTTTCAAATCGAGAATCTTTCAAAGCCAATTCATCCGCAACATCTTTAACAAGGATATCTGCAGTATGTTCAGCCAGTTCTTCCAGACAGACCGGTTCCGGGAAATTAATTCCTTTAGAACTGAATTCCTGTGAGATACCATCTGCTGTCTGCCGGTGTCGTAAATTTGGTCCGATGTAAACCTGATCAAAATGGATCTTGTTCTGAACGAATGACTTCCCCAATTCAACTGACTGTTCTTCTCCTAATGAAGAGAGTTGATCATAATCCTCTGCAAAAAAAGAGGCCTGTGCATGCCTGACGATCACCATGGTACTCATGCTTTTTTTAGCCTTCTCGTTCTATATATCATTATAATTAAAGCCAGTTCCATAAACGGGCTTTTCTATTCAGGGTATCATCTGTTTTTGCGTTCTACCAGTTGGTGCGAAAAATAAACTCTCTTCAAATTCATAACCAACTAGAGCGTTTTTATAATTGATATAGAAGGATTAAGTGTTATCCCGACTATATGTACAATGCGCCACGTCCTACATCATTTCCAGACATTGTCTAGTTCACTAAGTTTCGGAACATCCATCGGAAAACTCTTCAATTCAATCCATTGGATCATTGTATCTTGTTCGCATCTCTTCCAGAATGGGTATATCCGGCAGAATGGATGAAACCAAATAGATCATTTTCGGGTAACAAACAACACACTGATATCCACATTTACATTTAATATCGAGAACTCTTATGTCAAAAGTTATCACTGGCGTTTCCCTTATTTTAATACTTCTTCTTTCATCACAAGGTTTTAGTGAAGATGGAAAAAGCAATTTTCAGGCAGGTTTTGCCAAGCGGGATATTACACCCAAAAAATTCACCCCGATGTGGGGATACGGTGCCCGGCACGCTGCTCTTGCAATAGGAACGTTAAAACCTTTGTTTGCAAAGGCGATTGTGATCCATTCTGGAAAAGGGAAAGTGGCGCTGGTTGGTCTTGATTTGGGACGTGGTCCTACCCCCGGAATGATGGATCAGATCAGGGAAGCGATTCAGGACAAAGCCAACATTGAACATGTGATGATTGTTGGAAGCCATACCCATCACGGACCAGTGATTGAATTATCGGATCGGGCGGGATTTGGAAAAGGGAAATATGATTCCGCTGTCGAATATGCAAAACAGTTGCCACTGCTACTTATCGAAGCGATTCTGGAAGCAGATAAAAATACAGTTCCTGCAAAAATTGGTGTGGCGAATCGAGTTGATTTGAAACTGAACCGTAACCGTCATTGGAAAAAGCCGAACAAGCCCGTTGACCCGATGCTTGCAACGATTCGACTGGATGACCTTTCAGGAAAACCGATTGCTGTCCTTGTGAATTTTGCTGCCCATCCTGTCATGACAGATGGGAAAATATTGAAATATTCCACCGACTATCCAGGCTTTCTTGAAGACTATGTCGAAAAAGAACTTTCTACAAACTGTGTTTTCATGCAAGGCGCTTGTGGAGACCTTAGCCCCAACCCTGTGAAAAGTTATCGGGATCCACAATCTTATGGCGAACTACTCGGTGAAAAAGTGATTGAACTTGTCAAAGATTTAAAAACAGACGTTCCGAAAAAACCTTCCCTGAAAGGAACGGTTGATCATTTTATGTTTGCTTCCCGGATTGACATGAACAGCCCATTTGTAGCGATGGCGTTTGGAAAAGCATTTTTTCCGGAATTTGTAAGAAATATCATTGTTGAACTTCGAGATGGCCACAGGACAGAATTGAATACGTTACTTTTGAATGGTGATATTGCATTAGTCGGCGGTTCAGGAGAATTTTTCTGCGATCACAGTAACCGATTGAAATCCCGTTCCATGATTCCGACAACGCTTTTCTTCGGATACTGTAATGGCCACAATTTATACTTTCCGACAATTGAAGCTGTTTCACTGGGAGGTTACGGCGCTGACGCTACGGTTTCTCTTGTGGAAATCGGAGCAGGGGAAAGAATGATGAACCAGGCATTGATCAACATTTACAAATTAGCCAGACGATTCAGGGACATCCGCATCGGTCCGAAAAAAACAGAAACTGTAAAGAAGTAAAACCATACCCCATACAACAGGAGACTTAACAGTAGTCGAAGCAGTACTAGTAAATATTTATGACAGTCTCTGCGTGATCACTCTTTTTGTTTCTTCTCTGCTTTTTCAAGTTTTCTAAGAGTTTTTACCGCCAAGACATGATTTTTGCGATGCTTTAAAAGTCGATGACAGACTTCCTTCATTTTTTCTGTATCTCCCTTTTTTTCATAAACAGCCAGCAGGATTGCGTAGCCTTCTATAGCACCAGGTGATTTTTCGATTAAGAGTTCACCTTGCACAATGGCTTTGTCGAATCTGTTTTGAATTAAATAGAGATTGCTCAAATAGGTGTAAGCTTGAGTTTGTTTCGGATTGAGTTCAATTGATTTTTTGAAACAGGCTTCCGCTTCGTCTGTTCGGTTCATGTTTTGGATAGCGGAACCTAAAGCGTTGTACAGTTGAAAATTTTCAGGATGACGTTTTAAACCAGCCTGGGCAATTTTCTCCACTTCTTCCCATTCACCCTGCTTCAGGAAAATAGATCCTACGTATACGTAAAAGGAATCTTTTACATTGTGTATTTTTCCAGATAAACTGATTGACGAAAACATATTCAGGGCAAGTAATGCAAGAGAAATGACTAATACTGTTTTCTCATATCGTGATGGTTTATCGTCCTTGGATTTCTTCTTGTCATTTTTTTGAGGTGCGAAAAGACCAGAGATCTCATGAGCCATGATTCCAAGAATGATAAAATAGCTGCCGAACAGGTATCGACCCTGAGGTTGAAAATCATACGTTGTTGAATAAACCAGAAGTAAAAAGATGTTAAACAGGATAAGCGTCAGAAATATTGGCAACCATCGCGTCATGCGAGACCACAATAATATGATGAGTCCCACAAAAAGGGGTAATGCAAGAATATAACAGTAAGTAGGAAGAGAAACTGTCATCCATCCCCATCGACCATAAAACGAACAGGATGTCCATATAGTAAAAACAGGCCAGTTGAATTGATCCAGCGATAGTGCCAATGAATTCCGTTCCGGGTCACCAAACAGTTCAACGGATTTCTTGCCAGATACTAGTCCTATGAAATCACCATCATTAACCAGATAGCTTGTGATAGGCCACCATGAAGCAATAATTGTTCCTGCAATTAAGGCAATACATAATCCTTTCAGATTTTTCTGGATGATTGATTTTAAATGGGGAGTGATTGCAAAAAGCAGGGCTACAAAACCGATTGCCCAGATATGATTTCGACACGAAATGCACGCACCTGAAGCAATCATTAATTCGGTTAACCGGGCAGTGCTGGTGGGATTTTTTTTAAATCGCACGATGGCACAACCCAGAAGAAAAGCAATCAGGCAGGACCAAGCATCGGAATTCACATAACTGAAAATGAAAATGGTTTGCGGGGTGAGCAATGCAAAACCGGCCAATCCCGCAAGGGGAGATTTTCGAAACACCCAAACGAGAATTCCAAAAATAATCCCAAAGAAGAGAAGCCCCGAAAATCGATTTCTGCCAGTGAGTTCAAACAATACCGCTTCCACCCAATAGCCGAATGAAGAGCCTGTGGCATAACTGGCACCGGTGACATATCGTTTTAATTCAGGTGTGTCCCACGCAGGCCAGGAATGATGATTGACAAGATACTTCGTTAAAGAAATATGAAGAGATTCATCCGGCCCGCCCAAAGGTTGAAAATCGGGGAGATAAATCACAAGCCAAATCACGGACAGCAGATAGTATAAACTGACGAGAGCCAGGATCGTTTTCAGGAATCGATTCGACTTCCGGGCAAACATTCAATATTTCTTTCTGGCTAATTGATTTTATCAGCAGCAATAACGAGTTCGGGCCTGATTCTAAATCTTTTAAATACATGGGGTTAGAAAAAACAGACTATTTTGGATTGATGCGTGAGAATCGAACGGACTCCACGGGCTTCTTCAGATTATACAATATAAACAACCGTTCCAATCGAATCAGACGAATTGAATGAAAAGTTGTTCTAAATTGTGAAATAGATTTCCTGAAATTCAATTGGTTTCGGCGTCCCCTGTTGAGTAAACTGGAAATCATGACGAATTCTTTAATCCCGTTCAATAAACCATTTATAGCCGGGAAAGAACTTTATTACATTGCTCAAGCCGTCACGTATGGAAATATCGCGGGCGATGGACATTTTACGCAGGAATGTACCCGATTTCTTGAGAAGGAATTCGGGATTCATAAAACGCTTCTGACTCCATCCTGCACCGCTGCCCTTGAAATGGCCGTGATGCTTTGCGATTTGCAGCCCGGCGATGAAGTCATTTTGCCTTCTTACACATTTGTTTCAACAGCCAGTTCCATTGTTCGCGTTGGTGCTGTTCCTGTTTTTGTGGATATTCGACCCGACACATTAAACCTGAATTAAAAACTTGTCGAAGCAGCCATCACGGATAAAACCAAAGCGATCTTCCCTGTTCATTATGCAGGCGTCGGATGTGAGATGGACTGCCTGATGTCGATCGCAGAACAATACAATTTGAAAGTTGTTGAAGATGCAGCCCAGGGAGTGAGTTCTTACTACAATGGCCAAGCACTCGGCAGCATTGGTCACTTGGGAACATACAGTTTTCATGAAACAAAAAATTATATTTCAGGCGAAGGGGGTGCCCTTTGTATTAATGATCCTGAATTAATTGAACGCGCAGAAATTATTCGAGACAAAGGAACCAACAGACAGAAATTTTATCGAGGAGAAGTGGATAAATATACATGGGTTGATCATGGTTCTTCTTATGTGCCCAGCGAAATTGTTTCTGCTTTTCTTTATGGTCAACTGGAAATGATTGAGGGGATTTCCAAACGAAGAAAAGAAATATTCCAGAACTATCAACAAGCTTTGAATCCCTTGGCTGAAAAGGGATATTTACAAATACCCTTTACGCCAGAACATTGCCAAAGCAATTACCATATGTTTTATATTCTTCTGCCGGATGGTAAAACGCGGGATGAGTTAATGTTTTACCTGAAGGATCAGGAAATTACCGCGGTCTTTCATTATGTTCCACTTCATTCTTCTCCGATGGGGAAAAAAGTGAGTCGAACTCACGGCAGCATGGAAGTGACCGATGACATCAGTTCCCGGCTATTAAGGTTGCCATTCTATTATGAAATTACGGATGCTCAACAGGACTATATCCAGAAGCACATCAAGGGATTCCTGACAAAGCGATTTAAGAATAATCCGAATGCTCTTGCAGAGGCTTCCCGGTCAACGGGTAAATAAGCAAACAGACAAATAAGCTGTTCTCCGCTATTTTGCGGTTTTCAGGGATAGATCGCTTCATTTTTCTTCAGCAGGATTTTTCCATGTGATGCCACAGTTTTGCGGGATGGTGATTTTTTCAGAAGCTGTCAAGAAAGAATTGTTCATGATTTTTCCGGTTGGTTTTCCACGGATCGGTTTGACATCAGCTTTGTAGAAACGATTTCCACTTGCTCGACCATCAGAACCGGGTGAAAAAATAATCGGGACTTGATAATGAACGAAGATGTTATTCTTCACCGTTAAGAAAGTATCCTTGTTCGGACCGCCATTAATCCAAACGCCAAATCGTCTTTCCCGCAAATCATCCGCTGGGATGCTGCTGTCTTTATCATTGATTTTTTCTGAGATCAAATTGTTTTCAAAGATAGAATTTTTTGCCTGATCAAAATGTACGCCAACGATTTCACCTTTTCCGCCAGGAAAAAGTTTCAAATACATATCACGGATGCAATTATTTCTTAGGGTATTGCGCGGACCAACCATCCGAACACTGTGTGGGATTGTATGCCTTTCTTTGGAGCAACCTCCCGTATGGGTAATTGTATTATTTTTTATGGTGGAGTCAGAGCCGACCAGCCTGATACCAAAATACCAATTGTGATCAGCCAATATTTCGGAGATGGTATGTTCTCCTGATTTTGTCATATCTCGTTTTGTTGCCCGGATATCAATTCCAAAATAAAAGCCGGAGATCTGACCGTGGATAATCGTGATTCGTTTTCGGTCAACCGCCAGAATTCCAATTGCAGAACTTGCTTCCCCTCCGGTTCCCTGCAAAGTGAAACCATTCAAGTTCAGGGTGACATCATTCGCTTGAATATTAATTGCAACGCCACTGGACTGGGAATAATTCAGGTTTTGTTTGAGTTGATACTTTCCTGCTTCCGTAATACGAAATGGAACCTGGTCAATCAGAATGACTTTACCGGTTTGATTCAGGTTTTGTTTGCTGTCTTCTGAAGCGGATGAATCTTCGAGAGGAAGAAAACTAAAAAGCAGGGAGCATATAATATGAAAAGAGATAGAAAGCCTTCTGGAAAAACGGATGGAGGTTAAACGGGGATTGATTCCGAGTGGGCTTGATTTCATATATGTCTCGTTTTGCAAGGTTTTGGGGATTTAAGAAGGTCCTTATCAATTTTATCCGGTTCAATGTTGACTCGCTACTGCTCATCTCATTGGTCAATGAGCCTCCCTGTTTCCTTCGTATGCGAAGGTTCTGCAAAGATTACACCGCTGTTTGTAGTCATTTCAACTCCACTGTGATCATTATGAATACATTATGACGGTCAGTCTAACTGAAGACTAATGCACCATAACACGTTTTGCAATAACATCTTAATACCTATAGAGACTGTTTTGGCATGCGATGTGCCTATTTATATTAATTACTAAGCGAAAACAAATTCAAAATGTAACAATAATTTTTACAAAGTTTTTACAAAGGACGGAAAAATGAGAAATCTTATCATCGCAACGATCGCAGTCGCCGGAATCACATTGTTCAACACATCTAACGTGGAAGCTGGTCATTGTCGCAGTCGTGGCCTTAACTTCTCTGTTAATTTTGGCGGTTATAATAATAATGGCTGGGGCAATAATTGGAGACGGGGCCACAATCATTCAACATGGCACAACACAGGTCACTACGATTACCACCCGGGTCAGTTTACCCGCCACAACAACCATTACCACTACACACCAGGTCATTACGACTACCACCGAACAGGTCACTGGGATACTCACCGTCACTAAGCCGAATCCAAATGGTTGGGGCTAAGCCGAGACGACGCTTAGTAAAAGAGGTTTAGCTGAAATGGATGTCAGTGATAAGATTGACACCTGTTGAAACGAAAAAGGAGCCGGTTATTTAATAGCCGACTCCTTTTTTTATTTGTGGTTTTTATAGTAATGAAACTGTTTCGACAGAATTATTTGTCGTCACCTTCATCAGAAGAAGTTCCGACAGCAGCGAGTTCTTCTTCATCACCTTCTTCAAGGGTTCCCTCGAAATTCAACTGGTCCTGATCTCCCACTTTGGAAACTGTGACAAGAATTGTGTTGAGACCTTCAAATGCTCCCCGTAACAATTCTTCTGAAAGAGGATCTTCGATAAATCGTTCGACAGATCTTCTGAGTGGACGAGCACCATAATCCAGGTTCCCGTCTTCGTGTCCTTTTTCGATAATGAAATCTCGACATTCATCATTCAGTTTCAGTTTCAGGCCACGTTCACCCAATCGAGCATGAACTTTGGCAAGTTCAATATCAACGATTTTCTTCAGGTCGTCTTTAACAAGTTTCTGGAAAACAACAACTTCATCAAGCCGGCCGAGGAATTCAGGTTTGAATTCTCTTTGCAGGTCTTGCATAAGACTTTTCTTCATGTTGGCGTAGCTGGTGTCTTCATCCAGTTTTCTGAAACCGAAGTCACCACCATGCGCCATCGTGTTGGCTCCTGCATTGGTTGTCAAAATCAGGATGACATTCTTGAAGTCCACTTTTCGACCAAAACTGTCCGTCAGGTGACCTTCTTCCATAATCTGGAGAAGCATGTTAAAGACATCCGGATGAGCTTTTTCAATTTCATCAAGAAGGACAACAGCATATGGTCGTCTTCTGATCTGTTCGGTTAGCTGGCCACCTTCTTCAAAGCCAACATATCCCGGAGGAGCGCCAATCAATCGACTGACGTTATGTTTTTCCATATATTCACTCATATCAATTTGAATGAGGGAATCTTGTTCACCAAACATGAATTCTGCAAGAGTTTTTGCAAGCAACGTTTTACCGACACCTGTAGGTCCGGAGAACAGGAAGACTCCTGTAGGACGGCTGGGATCTTTAAGTCCGCTTCGGCTTCTTCTAACCGATTTGCAAACCTGTTTGATTGCTTCATTCTGGCTGATGACTTTCTTATGCAATTCGTCTTCCATTTTAAGAAGTCGAACAGCATCTTCGCTTGAAAGTCGTGTTAGCGGAATGCCTGTCATTTTTGCAACGACTTCAGCAATCACTTCAGCATCAACAACGCCATCGGTTTCACGAGATTTTTCCCGCCATTCGTGCGTCAGGTTTTCTTTTTTCGATTTGACTTTATCAGCCTGATCTCGAAGGCTAGCTGCTTTTTCGAAGTCCTGGTTGGCAACCGCTTCTTCTTTCGTCTGGTTCAATCGTTCAATTTCCTCTTCAATCTCTTTAAGATCAGGAGGGCGAACCATTGATTTCAAGCGAATTTGTGCACCGGCTTCATCAATCACATCAATTGCTTTATCAGGCAGGCATCGGCCCGTGATATAACGTGTTGAAAGTTCAACCGCTTTTTCTAAAGCATCATCTGTAATTTGTACTCGATGATGTTCTTCGTAGCGTCACCGCAGTCCTTTAAGAATTTCCACGGTCTGTTCATTGTTAGGAGGTTCGACAGTCACTTTCTGGAATCGACGTTCCAGTGCGTTGTCTTTCTCAATGTATTTTCGGTATTCATCAAATGTTGTTGCACCAATACATTGAAGTTCACCCCGGCTTAAAGCAGGCTTCAATACATTAGATGCATCAATTGCACCTTCTGCACCACCAGCACCGACCAATGTGTGAAGTTCATCAATGAAAAGAATCGTATTTTTTGCACGTCTCACTTCGTTCATAACGGCTTTAATACGTTCTTCAAACTGACCACGGTATTTTGTTCCTGCAACCATCATAGCAAGGTCAAGAACAACAATTCGTTTATCATAAAGCAAATCAGGAACATTGGAATCAATGACCATTTGTGCGAAACCTTCGACAATGGCAGTTTTCCCAACACCTGCTTCTCCTAAAAGAACAGGATTATTTTTCTGTCGTCTGCAGAGAATTTGAATCACACGTTCAATTTCGCGTTCACGGCCAATAACCGGATCCAGTTTCCCCTGCTTCGCCAGTTCAGTCAGATCACGACCGAAACTATCCAGTGCGGGTGTTTTACTTTTACCAGATTTTCCACTGGGGCTGCTTGTTCCACGTTCGCTTGTTTCAGCACCTTCATTTCCATGTCCCAGAAGACTAAGAACTTCTTCCCGAACGTCATCAAGTTTCAAGCCGAGATTCATTAACACCTGAGCTGCAACGCCTTCCTGCTCTCAGCTTTTTCTGGGGCCCAGCAGACCAATCGCCCTTGCGTGCCATTGGCAAACCTCTGATCCAATGCTAAATTCCCGTTGACGGATGGCATATGATGGGTGTGTGCCTAGATGGGAACGTGGGGCACCATATGT
>JAJRVU010000164.1 GCA_024277145.1 Planctomycetota bacterium | reverse complement strand
TTACCAGTCGGCAAACTCGTCTGATGCTGCAAGTTTTCTCATGGCATCATCATATCTGCGCTTCATATCTGACTCTGATTTTTTAAGCATTTTTATCTGAGCTTCAAGTTCACCTATTTTCCTATTGAATCGATTTTGGGTCATGAAACTCACACTTCCACCTCCCGATTGGAGCTGCACTTGAAGGCTCTTGATTTGACTGTCTTTTTCCTTAAGTTGTTCCCGCAACGACTGGATTTCACCATCATTACCTGCCGTAAATTCATTCAGTTCTGATATAGGCATTTTATTGGTTGTCAAAGAGGCGGTTTTAAGCTGTGATTTCAAATTAGCATTTTCTCGCTTAAGATCCTCATATTTGGATTCAATTTCCATCAATTCCTTAATTCTTTCCCGATATTTAAGAACGATTTCCTGGTATTTCTTTAATTCTTCCTCATTTCCGCTTTTTCCTTGAGCTTCTTCAAGTTGCTTCTTCAGTCTCTTAATAGTCAGTTCATAGTCTTCAACTTTTGCAGTCAAGGGTTCCATTTCCTTGGATTTTTTTCTTAGTTTTGACTGCAGAACGATTATTCTGGTTTTTAATTTCGTGATATCTGAGCCTTCTGTCGGATCAGCACTGTCTGTACCCGCAACTGATTTCAAGTCCTCGATAATTTTATTCTTGTCTGCCAGTTCCTTCTCCAGATCTTGGATTTTCTTTATCAGCGTGCCCCCGCTGCTCTGTTCGTTTAATTTCTTCTTGAGGCTTTCAATTTCCCCATGCATAATTCGATTTGCCTTTTTTTGACGCTTGAGTTGAGTCATTAATTTGGCAATTTCAGGGTTTTCGCTCATTCTTGGATTCCACCGTGTTTCTTTACGCAATGCCGTTAGCTCCAATTAGCGGAGCATGTTATCCCTTCTTGGAGGCAGTCGACATTATATTAAGCTTAATCTCAAGTAATTAATGAATGCTTTATCATTAAAAATAAGATCATACATAGGAAGCGAATGTCTATCAGTATCAAATTTAATCAATGATTGCCATCAAGCGCAATGGACAGAAGCAGATAATCATAATGGCAGTTTGGTGCTAGAAGATCGCATTTTACGCTTATACAATCAATCAACAGCGGGGATATAATTCCGCAAGCTTTAACATTGCCCTTTTCCAAGTAGTATTGGAATTTTTCCTTAAGGATGGACGTTTTTGAAAAATGCGGTAAATGTCTGCAAACAAACATTTCACAAATGTTTACAACCAGTTCAAAAGAATACCGGATGACATTAGATTCAAGTTAAGAAAAAAACTGTCTTGGAACTCCTATTTCTCGTTTACCAAAAGTTCCTCAATTGTCCTAATGAGGTTTTCTCGGGTTTCCAGCTCTGTTGCTTCCGCTGTTAAAATTAGAGAGTTCCGATATAGCGAGGGGGTGATCCGAACCCAAGAATCATTATCAAAAACAACTTTAGCCCCAAGAATTGAATTGAGAATACGAACTTGGTTTTCAAACTTGTTGAAAATCATGGTTTCAAAATTTTGGATTACCATTTCATTGACTGTTATGGTTTTACTCGTTTTTATTGACTTTGGAAAATTCCGGACAATGGAGCTCAATGGTTCTTTTTTTGAAGCAAGGAGTTCAAGGAGTTTTAGTAGCGTAAACGTTCCATCAGGGAAGGGCCCATAAGCGGGGAAATAAAACTTATAGGTATCCGAAGCCCCGAATACTCCTCGATCTTCCCTAATAGCTCTTGAAATCGAGCTTGGACGACTTTGAATCCTATGAAGGGTATACCCCATACTTTTCGCAAATTCATCCAATATCTTTGAAGTGCTGACTGTGGTAATAATGGGGTTATTTTTTATTTTTAATAGGGACTCATCGCTTAGAAACATCATGAGCAATTCTTCATATTCGATGATACCGCCGTTTTCATCCAATATCATTGCCCTGGAGCCATCAGAGTCAAAAATTACGCCAATATCGGCAGCACTCGCCTTTACAATGGATGCCACATTTCTAATTGATTCCAAGTTTGGATACAGCTTGTTTGAGAGCGGGCGATAGTATGTATTCAGGGCAATGACACTGATATTAATGGTGTTTAGAATTTCAGGCGCCAATTCACCAACAGGCCCATGTGAGCAATCCATAACCACTTTAAGATGCGCTTCCGCCACCTTTTTTTTGTTGATGAATTGCGGAAGTGTCTTTTTGTAAACCTCAAAAGTCTGGAGTATCGATGTAATGGAGCCAATATTTCCAGGTTTTGCCCGAAATATCTTGTTCTGCTTGAATAGAGTTATTAAGGTGTCTATGTTTTTTTGAGAATACTCAATGCCACTGGAATCAAAGAACCTGATGGAGGTTTCACCACCGTACGTATGTCCTGATCCGAAAAACACACCACCCCCGTTTGCACCGAATCTCCTGATACAGAATTCAACCAGCGGAAGGGGAGCCGAATGTAAGTTCAAAACATTAACACCTGCACTCATCACTCCTGAAATATAAGCCCTCTTCAACATCCGGGAATTGTTAGAATAGTCCCTAGCCACAACAACAATACCATTTTCTCCGATGTAAGTCCCATGCACAGCTCCGATTTTTGCGGAAAGTTCTGGTGTGAGCACTTCATTAGCTTGGGCAATGATTCTACCTCTCTCCGTTATGGGTGTTAAATCATCCATTACAAATTCTCCAATAATCATATTAAATTCCGAAATTAAAAATTTTCCTATGTAGCAGCATGAGGGCATTTATTACCGGTTCGGAATATTTGATGATAATCATCCACTTTGAATCCTGTTGGCCCTATCATCCGTTTAATCGATTTTTCGATTTTTTATTATGAAATAGTTAAATCTCAATCTATCATTGGGATCACTATGGTTGAAAAAATTGGTGCATTCACATTAGTGCTGCATAGCCATCTCCCATGGGTTTTAAACCATGGAATTTGGCCTCATGGCACCAGCTGGCTAAATGAAGCCGCCGCTGAAACCTATATCCCAATATTGGAGGAGATCAACAAGCTTATCGACGAGGGAATAAAACCCAAATTGACGATTGGTCTTACACCCGTTCTTTGTGAGATGTTAAGTTCCCAGATCTTTAAAACGGACTTCATCAGTTACCTTGATGAAAAAGTTGCCGCTGCAAGACATGATTTTGAGGATTTCACAAGTCATAATTATGGGAAGGAAAGAACGCGGCTTGCAAAATGGTGGGAGGAGTTTTATTCCAGGACGAAAGATCTTTTTATTAATAAATACAGGATGGATTTGGTGGCGGCATTTAGGACACTTCAGGACAATGGCTTTTTGGATATCATAACATGTGGCGCCACCCATGGATATAGCCCCTTACTTTCTAAGGATTCATCAATTAATGCACAATTCAGAACGGCCGTCAAGAATTATAGGAAACACTTTAAACGGGATCCAACTGGAGTGTGGCTTCCTGAATGCGCATATCGTCCAGGGTATCGCTGGAAAAATCCAATCAATCCAAATGAAGAGTTTGATCGCCCAGGAATAGAATATTTTCTTGCCAAGAATGGATTAAAATACTTTTTCGTCGATACAGCCCTATTGCTTGGAGGAAAATCACAAGGTGTTTACGCGGCAAGATTTCCTTTATTGAAGACACTTTGGAAACAGTTTGCATCCCAATACGAGGAATTGCCTTTGGATTTTGAGAAAACACCATATGAGCCATACCTTGTTGCCACGGACGAGAAAACCCCGCAACCTGTGGGCTTTTTTACAAGAGATGAAAAAACAGGAGTCTTGGTATGGTCAGGAGAGCATGGTTATCCAGGAAGCAGCGAATATCTGGATTTCCATAAGAAGCATTTTCCAGGGGGACTTCGGTACTGGAAAGTGACTGGATCCAAGGTGGATCTAGGTGATAAAATGCTGTATTGGCCCGAGGATGTTCCGCCCAAACTTGATGAAAATGCAAGCCATTATGTCAGTGTAATAAAGGACATACTTCGTGAATATAAGAATAGCACTGGCCGAATGGGACTAATAACTGCACCATATGATGCTGAACTCTTCGGGCACTGGTGGTTTGAGGGGACATGGTGGCTAAACCGTGTTTTAAGGTTATTGGCAGAAGATCCCGAAGTG
>JAJRVU010000163.1 GCA_024277145.1 Planctomycetota bacterium | reverse complement strand
GTTACCTTGATTTCACGTTCAGGGTGTATTCCCCTTAACTGAAATTTTCCTTCTGAATCTGTAGTAGCCTGTTCCCTTCCATAAACTTTACCGAGTGCTTTATATCTTTCATTTTCACCCGGTTCTTCCCAGTCTGCAATAACTTGTATTTCCGAAAGAGGTTGACCCGACGAATCAACAACCATTCCTTCAAGTTTGCGTTCCTGTAAAAATTCGAGCGGCTCCAATTCATTTTTATCTGACCCCGATGGAACGGAAGTCATTTTAATGTTCCGAGGATGCAGATAACCTTCCGGCAGGCTATAAGCTGTATGATATTTTTCATCGGGTAAAATTCGGGCAGTGAATCGACCATTTTTATCAGTCGATTTCTCTGTTACCTGGATCCCATACTGTAATATTGCAATGGCATTCCTGATCGGTTTTTTTGTCTTTGCATCAAGAAGTAAACGCGTGATTTCCACTGATTTTCGCATTGGAATCACAATATTTGCTGTTTCATCTACCTTGACCATCAGCTCTTCCATAGGTGGATCAGCGAGATAACCCAATTTTTCCGGCACTTCAATAAATACCCTCACTTTACCCCCTGCAATATTTGGAATAGAAAAGGTTCCATCAGAGCTTGGATTAACAAGATACATACCTTGCCAATATTCATCTTCCATTTTCTTTCTCTCTATTGTGGAAACTCGCAATAGAATTTTAGGGAAGTCAATTTTCACTCCTTTTGGAAGAGAGAATTGCCCTTTGAGCGAACCCGATTTTCTAAGTGTCAGCTTTCTGTTAATTCGTCTATTTTTCTTGAAGAAACTATAACTCTGAGACTCCTTATCTTGCGTGATAAATTGCATCATTCCATATTGCTCATAGTGAATTCCATCAAATTGAAATTTTCCTTCTGCATTACTTTGAACTGAGAAATATTTACGGATATTTTCCGGGATGACTGCATGAAGATCACCAGGAGTTCGTACAGCGAATAGATTAACCGTAGCGTTTACACAGGGAGTTCCATCTGCATTAAGAAGTGTAAAATCTACGGGTAACTCTGGTCGCATTGTTGCTTCAATTATTTTTGGGAGAGAAGGACCACGGTAAGGCATGACATATAAAATCTGGCCCGGTTTTCGAATCCAGACGTGGTTTTCTGTCCAATAATTCTGGACAATCTGATTAATCTTTTGTTTGCTTATATTAAGAGTAAAGGTTCCATCACTTTTTGAACGAGCTTCAGAAATAATGGGAGGGCCATTCAAAGTAGACATGCCGAACTCATCCACAGTCAGCCAGATCTTGGCATCAGCAACAGGATTTCCATCTTTATCTTTGACTATCCCATGAATTTTCTTATCCTCAAGATTCTTATCTGTGCTATCAATGTCATTCAGCAATTCGTATTTGTCATCTTCGTCTGTTGAAAGTTCTGTTTTAATGACTTGCGGTATGAAACCCGGTGGAACTCTGGATTTCAAACGCATTGATCCAATAAGGACAGCAGCAATCATTACAGTGGTTAAAAGCGTCCAAGCCCCTTTTCGAGAAAGAGAAACATGGCTTCGGGCTTTATCAAGTAACGCCATTATCCGACTTTCAAGATTAGAACTGCGTGTCATCCCGAGAGCAGTGGTGAGATTTTTATGTTGATAAGATTTCGCAACGTCCAACAGAACCTTTGCATACTCTGAAGGTTTCTGACTGCATGAAAGGACAAGATCATCGCAGGCGAGCTCTCGCAGTTTTCGCATTTGAAATAATCCGAACCAGCAGACAGGATTAAACCACAAAAATGAACAGACGATCCGAGCTATCGTTTGTGTCAGGACATCTTTTCTTTTTGCATGGGCGAGTTCATGTAATAAAACGAGTTGCCGATGCGTTTCGCTCCACTGATCCGCATTAGAAGGAAGCAGGATAACCGTTCGAAATATCCCTGCAATCATGGGTGACTGAAGATTATCAAGCTTTCGCAATTTCACTTGTTGCTTAAGTGATAGAGAATTCAATGCAGTCGTTGTTGCACTTTTCCACGATTCATCCTCTATAAGAGAACTCCGCTTCAGAATTCGCAACAAGGAGATTTGATGCCACAATGTCTGCAAAAAGAAAAGACAGGTTCCTCCTAACCATACGAAAAAACAGGCATAAACCGTTGTTTTTATTGTGTATCCGGCTTCTGTAATTTCTTCTGGTTTTTTCGGAACAGATGAAACATCATCGCCTTCTGTGGTTGTATTCAGTGATGGAATTGTATTCTCGAAATCCCCATCATGGAGATTCAAACCGGCTTCTGCATTGTTGCCCGTCGCATGATCAAAGGAGTTTTCTGAATTTGAAAGGCGATCCGAATTTTCGAAAGATTTTATTTCATGTTGATTTGCCAAATTGTTTGGAGAATCTGGATTCAGATCATCGTTGATTAATAATTCATTAACCACAGTTTTATTGTTATTTTTTTCCGATTGAAACCATGAGTTCGGCAGAATCGGTAACGACCACGTTGGTAAGAACAAGACAATGACAGGGATGAGCAAACACCCGCTAAACCCTAATGACCAGAGCCGATGATTTGTCGCAGCTGATTTTTTTCGAAGCAATAAAGTAAAAACCAGCGTGACAATAAGTAACAGAAAAGACTTGACGAACAGATCAATCAATAAAATTGAAGCGGTCGAAAAGCCGGTCTCTGAAAACAGTCTGTTGCCTGAAAGTAATAGATTATGATTCATATCATCGACCTTCCTTTCGGGCACGCTTGATCGCTTGTTCTAAACGATCAAGATCATCCGGGGTTAATTCTTTAGCTGAATCGTCGATGAGAG
>JAJRVU010000009.1 GCA_024277145.1 Planctomycetota bacterium | reverse complement strand
CGACAAATAAAAGATTTAATAATATAGGGTGCTTAGATAGTTTGTGATAAGTTTGTTTGCGCAATATATAACATTTACGTTGCAAGTAGAGATTAGGAGCTATTTGTGTCCTCGTTTAATAAATGATTAAAAAATCCAATTTAGTTATCCAATCTTTTCTCGTTATGCTATGGTCAAAATTTGTAAACTAAACATAATTAGAAGTTCAGGGCTAATAGATGCAGTCCTGAAATATTCAATTTAATAATTAACTTCAAATGGCTGAACTGTTTTTTAACTCCTTTATAGAAAATGGTTTACGATCACCCTAATCTCTTGTTATTGTAAAAAGCAATGACGGGGAAGGAAACTGAATAGATGTCTGGCACTGTTCGGCTGGTTCTGACGATTCACAATCATCAACCGGTCGGTAATTTTGATGGCGTTTTTGAAGATGCTTACAACGATAGCTACACTCCGTTTTTGGACGTTCTGGATCAATTCCCGGGAATTCCGATCTCTCTTCATGTTTCAGGAAGTTTGATGGAATGGCTGGTAAAAGCCCATCCTGAATATATTGAACGTCTTCGCCAAAGCATTGATAAAGGTCAGATCGAAATTCTAGGCGGACCGTTTTACGAACCAATCCTCTCCTGCATTCCAGGAAGAGATCGAGTCGGGCAAATTCGTGCCTATACAGAATACCTGAACGATTTATTTAACACCGATGTCAAAGGAATGTGGGTTCCGGAAAGAGTCTGGGAACAATCTTTTTCAGGGGACATCACAGAAGCAGGCATCGAATACACAATTCTGGATGATTACCATTTCCAGAACGCCGGCTTAACGCCCGACCAATTAAATGGATATTTTCTTTCCGAAGATGAAGGAAGATTGCTGAAAATTTTTCCCGGCAGTGAAAAACTTCGCTACACCATTCCATTTGCTGATCCACATGAAACAATTAACTATTTAAGGGAAATTGGAGAACGCCACCACAACCCCGTAATTGCTTTTGGGGATGATGGCGAAAAATTCGGAACCTGGCCCGAAACAAAAAAACATGTTTACGATGATGGTTGGCTTCACCGTTTTTTCTCCGCACTAAAAGAAAATTCAGACTGGCTTAAAGTCGTCACTCTCAAGGATGCAGTTGAACAGACTGCACCTGTTGGATCATGTTACCTCCCCGATTGCAGCTATCGGGAAATGACAGAATGGTCTTTGACGACAGATCGTCAAATGGTTTACCAGAACCTTGTTCATCGCAAAGAACATGATCCCGACTGGGAAGAACTGAAACAGTTTATCAAAGGAGGATTCTGGAGAAATTTCCGAATCAAGTATCCCGAAAGCAATGAAATGTATAGCAGGATGCTTGAAGTGAGTCAGCGCCTGGAAAAACTGGAACAATCCAGAACTTTTCAAAACCGGACTGAAGAAATTCAAGAAGCCAAACTGGAATTGTATCGGGCACAATGCAATTGCTCATACTGGCACGGCGCTTTTGGTGGGCTTTATTTACCCCATTTAAGAAATGCAGTTTATTCATGCCTGATCTCTGCAGATAACATGATTGAAAAAATGGAAAACCGACCTGATCGATGGGTCGATATCCAGGCGGATGATTTTAATCACGATGCGAGGAAAGAAATTCGGTTAGCCGGAAATCGATTGATTGCTTATATTTCTCCCAGCAAAGGAGGACATATCTATGAGCTGGATGTTCGGTTGGCAAAACATAATCTGCTTGCGACTTTGAACAGAAGACCGGAACCATACCATGAAAAAGTCAGGAACGCAGCTTCCTATCAACAGGATAATCAAAACTCTGACAACGCAACTTCTATTCATGATTTAGTCAAATTCAAGCAACCAGACCTCGATAAAAAATTAGTCTACGACAATTGGCCGCGTAAAAGTCTTGTTGATCACTTCATTCAACCCGGGCTCTCCATGGGAGAATTTCAAGCAAGCCACGGCGGATTAGGTGACTTCACCGAGGGCGTTTATGAATCAAAATTAAGACGATCAGACGAACGTGTGGAACTGATCATGTCCCGAACCGGGAACGTTGGTTCCTACCAGGTGCAGGTGGAAAAAATTGTTGCCCTCGATACCAAAAAAGCGGGCCAACTCGAAATTCATTATCAGATTTCAAACCTTCCGACAGGGTTCCCAATCCATTTCGGAATCGAATTCAACTTTGCAGGACTCGCTGCAGGTCAGGATGATCGATATTACTACAACGATCAGGGGCAACAACTCGGGCAACTCGATACCGTTCATGCGCTGGACGATTGTAAAAGAATTGGCTTGG
Organism: Planctomycetota bacterium; assembly: GCA_024277145.1. Classification (GTDB taxonomy): domain Bacteria; phylum Planctomycetota; class Planctomycetia; order Planctomycetales; family Planctomycetaceae; genus JAJRVU01. Next base: position 2,614 of record JAJRVU010000009.1, on the reverse strand, counting down.
TGGATGAATGGCTCGGGCTTGATACGTCTCTCGACTTCTCCAAACCAACAGATATCTGGACATTTCCCATTCAAACTATCAGCCAGTCCGAAGGAGGATTTGAACTGGTGCATCAAAGTTGTGCTGTCATTCCGCACTGGGAATTTATTGCACCTGACAGTGGTCAATGGGATGTCTCAATCCAACTCGAAGTGGACACGTCCGCTGCACAGGCAAGGCAACTCCGAGAATCCGCTGCAATCAGCTAATAACAAATCCTTGATTTTGTGACAATTATTCGCCTCTATAAGTGGGATTCTGTCGCCCAACAGGAATAATAGAGAATCAGGCTCTAAGAAAATGAGACGCAGCCTGGCCGAGGTTACGCAATAATAGCTGGTTATACTTTTTCCAAATGAATGACAGCATCGTGAATATAATTTCCAATAAACGTTCCGTATTAATCGTTGAAGACGAAGAAATTATTCGCACAACTTTAAGCGAATTTCTGATCGGGGCAGGATACGAAGTCAGGACAGCTGGCTCTGTTCAAGAAGCCATCTCAGTTGCGCAGGAAAAAGATTTCCATGTTGCAATCTGCGATGTTCAATTACCCGATGGAGATGGTATTGAACTTCTCTCAAAACTTCAGCAGACAAATATAGAAATATTTGTCCTGGTGATCACAGCTTATGCAACAGTCGAAAATGCAGTCGAAGCATTCAAAGCAGGCGCATTTGACTATCTTGTGAAACCCGTCATATTTGATGACCTCCATAATAAACTCGAAAGACTTTTTAAATTTCGCAATTTGTTCCATGAAAATCAACTCCTTCACAGGGAACTTTCCAGACGTGATGGCTTTGAACAAATCATTGGGTCAAGCACTGCCTTGGCGGATGTACAAAGTATGATTCGGAAAGTTTCTGCAACCAATTCCAACGTTTTATTACGGGGAGAAACAGGAACAGGTAAAGAACTTTTTGCGAGAGCCATTCATTCCTCCGGCCCGAATCATCAGGAAAAATTTCTAGCTGTCAATTGTGGAACAAAGCCTGTCGAACTTCTTGAAAGTCAACTTTTTGGAACAAGCGAAAGCACTCTCACCGGAGTAAATAACAATCACTCTGGAATTTTTATTAATGCAGGTAACGGAACAGTTTTTCTGGATGAAGTGGCGAACCTTCCACTCGGAACCCAGTCAAAACTTTTACGGGCAATTGAATATCAGGAAGTTATGCCTCTGGGAAGTTCTGATACCGTGAAAGTCAATGCACGGATTATCGCTTCAACAACTCACGACCTGATCAGAAAAGTAGCCGACGGAGAATTTCAGGAAGACCTTTTTTACAGGCTTGATGGAGTCAAATTGCAAATCCCCGCTTTAAGAGAACGAATTGATGATATTCCTGAATTGGTTGAATACTTTGTCGCTAAACATGCAAATGTCATGGGGAAAAGAGTTGCAGGAGCAAACAGCGAAACCGTTCGGCTTTTAATGTCTGCAGATTGGAAAGGCAATATCAGGCAACTCGACAATGCTATTGAAAGAGCGGTCCTGATGTGTGATACCAATATCATTCAACCGCAGGACCTGCCACCTGATTTACTCGGGCTCGGGCAATCTTTACCCGGAACTGATGACTTGAGAACAGCTTTAAGACACTACGAACGCCTGCATATTTCACGTGTTTTAAAACAATGGCCTGATAAACGAGAAGCTGCAAAAAGATTGAGGCTTGGCCTTTCAAGCCTTTATCGAAAAATCGAAGAGCTCAATATCGATTTCTAAAAAGTAACTTCTTATGAATTGTTACGGGCTAGAAACTTGATCCTGTAGTGCTCTTTCGAGCTTTAAATGTCCGGTGTCAATTTCCAAATGGCACGCTCGTTGGCGTGCAGGTCAATATGGGCTAAGGGACATATATCAGTAGTTGGACTAGTAGGGTCTGCTGTGCAGACCATTGATTCATTTGTCACGAAATCTAAAGAAGCATCACGCGGAGTTCGCAAAGACGCAGAGAAAACCTATGTGAACTTGTTTAATTACTTCGTGGCTTCGTGAACTTCGTAGTGAAAATTATTTGCAATTATTTAAACGATGACAATTATTGATCACAGTCACCGTGTCTCTGCGTGAGGCCTTTTTCTTTATTATCATACTTTGCATAGCAGGCCATTGATCATATTAAATATGTCAAATTTATTTTATTTTATTTCCTTTTCGCCAGATGTCATTTGGATCGAATTGTCATCATCATATGTTTCATAATCATCCGGGCTGGCAAAGGCAACCTGCTTAGGAATATAGTCTTTGGAATGTACTCTTTTTACTTTATTGCCAGCAGCAACTTCTTCTTTCAATGAACCATTCTGGTACGGGCCAATCCCAAGAATAAACAGGTCGTTACGATCAGCTTGTGCAAAAGTTGTCCCACCAATTCCTAAAGCTTGGTTCGTTTTCGGATCATACGCAATCAAACCAATTTTTGCTGTTCCTACTTGATTTGATTTTGTCAGTAAGCGAACTTCAGGAAGCGTCAGCATTCCGGGCAAAGTGATTTCAGGCATTCCGATGAAGGAATCATTGGTATCAGTCCCAACAGAACCACTGCGAAGTTCCACAACAACATCT
>JAJRVU010000162.1 GCA_024277145.1 Planctomycetota bacterium | reverse complement strand
TCATTTGAAGAAGGAATGTCCCGATTAAAACCGGAACTGGAAAAATTCGTTAAGAATCAGTAATGCGTATTTTAAGTTTGTAATATCGTTCCTGATGATATTAAAGTGATCATTTAATCTGTGAAAAAGGAACCACAGATTCACACAAATTGACGCAGTTTAAAAAAAAGAAAAATGTCTCACGCAGAGTCCGCAGAGACAGTGAGAAATATTTGTTTGGTGCTAAAACACAGGGTGGCCCGGCCGAAACGGCTGGGTCGCGTTAGCGACAAGAAGATTCTCCATACGCAAACATTTTTAATATTTCGCATGCAATAAAGAAACAAAAAGCTGCTGGTGATTTGAACATTTGATCTACATCAAGTGGTGAAGGTGATTCTTCTTGTGCCTTTGGCACCCAACCAACAAGTTGGTCGGGCCACCCCTTGAATGTTCAATTTTTTCTCTGCATTCAATGGTCTGCACTGCAGACCCTACTTGAGCATATTCCTTCGAGTCTTCGTATTAAAGATTTCTTTTCAAATGTCTGGACGAATACAATTATTGCTCACACTCTCAGCGGGGGGGGATACTATACTGAGAAATGTACTTTAAACATCTTTACGGGTTCGCCAGGAAGTGACAAATATCTCCATCCTGCATATCGTATTTTTTTCCTTCAATCCGAAGCTTGCCTGCTTCTCGAATAGCCTTTTCGCTACTGAATTCTTCAAGGTCATCAACGGAATAAGCTTCAACACGAATGAAAGCCCGTTCAAAATCAGTATGGATAACGCCCGCAGCTTGAGGGGCTTTCGCACCTATCGGGATAGTCCACGCCCGAATTTCCTTTGGACCTGAGGTAAAGAAACTCTGGTAACCAAGTGAAAGGTAAGCAGCACGAGCCAGAACATTCAACGCAGGTTCTTTTAATCCCAAATCCTGTAACATTTCAAGCCGATCTGCCTCATCTAGTTCTCGAAGCTCTTCTTCAATTGCTGCACAAACGACAACAATTGTCCCTCCTTCACTCTCAGATCGTTCCCGTAGTTTCTGCACATGCTCATTTTCACCATGAAGGTCATCTTCAGAAACATTCGCTAAGTACAACACTTTTTTTGCAGTCAGAAATCGGTATTCATCAAGAATTTTCTTTTCTTCCGGGTCATCAATTTGAAGACTGCGAATTGATTGACCGTTATCCAGTGTCGCAAAAGATTTCTCTAAAACTTCCAGTCTCATTTTTGCTTCAGCGTCACCCGCTCGGGCTTTCTTCTGTGCTCGCTGTTGAGAGGATTCCACGCTTTGTAAATCTGCCAGGATCAGTTCGGTATCGATCGTTTCAACATCACGAAGCGGATCCACATTACCACTAACATGGATGACATCTTCGTTTTCAAAACATCGAACAACATGGATAATCGAATCGACATCACGAATATTTGAAAGAAATTTATTACCGAGTCCCTCTCCTTCGGATGCCCCTTTGACAATCCCGGCGATATCAACCAGCTTCAGGACCGCAGGAATAATTTTTTCCGTAGGCATATATTTATTGATCGTATTCAACCGAGAATCGGGAACTTCAACAATACCTATGTTTGGCTCGATAGTACAAAACGGGAAATTTTCACTTGCAATTCCTGCTGCCGTCAGCGCATTAAACAGGGTTGATTTACCAACATTGGGCAATCCGACAATACCAGCTTCCATAAGGAAAAAACCGTGCTCCAAAAAACAGAGAGTACATTTTAGTTAGAGATAATTTGAAGCGGAATTGTAGCGATATCTTCCTGAAGATTCACGTACTGCAGGGAAAGATTCATAAATGAACAGAAAAATTGTGATATAAACGTGGCTAGCCATAAATTCGACTCTATTTCGTCTATAACTTACTCACCATTTGTGAGATATCACTAAATTACGTTTTCTTTTGTGGATCCATCAGGAACGTATTCGTTTAAGAAATAATCCTTGAGTGTTTCAAGCACTTTTTTACGTGCCTGATCCATTGGGCCATTCAACATTGCGCCAGCTGCAAGTTTGTGTCCGCCACCGTTAAATTTTTCTGCAATGGCTGCGACATCCACGCCTTCCCGTGCTCGGAAACTAAACTTCACCGTTCGATTGGGTTGCTCAATTGCAATGAATGCAGCCTTCACGTTGACAATTTTCAAACATTCATTCACCAAATCTTCTGTATCAACCAACCTTGCTTTGGTTTCAGCGAGATCTTTTTGCAGCACCCATGTGTAGGCTAGCCTGCCACCAGATTCGACGCGAACTCGGCTTAATGCTTTGCCTGCAAGATGAATTCTTGCCTGAGATGCCCGTTCGTATAAATATTGATAAAGGTCGCTCGGCTTGACACCGTACTCCATCAGTTTACTTGCAATCCGCATTGTTTCACTTCTTGTCGACGGATAACGGAACCAACCTGTATCCGTTGTAATTGCACAGAATAAATATTTTGCAATTTCAGGAGTGAATTCCCAGCCTAAAGTTTCAGCCATATCAAAAATGAGTGACCCTGTTGCTTCAATGCTTGAATCTTTAAAATCTATCGCGTCAAGATCATCCGAACTCATATGGTGATCGACCACTACTTTGACTGCTTGAGATTTTTTCAGCCATTTCCCTACATCAAGAAGCTGTTTCCAGGCGCTTGTATCTAAAACAACGTGAACATCAGTATTAATGAAATTCTCACCCGTAATTCCCTGTCCTAATTTCATCACCCGTTTTTTAGGATCCATAAAACGGAGGTTGTCAGGAATTTCAGACGGATTCACGATACGGACAGATTTCCCCTGCGCTTTCAAAAAACCTTCCAGGGCCAATTCCGAGCCGAGAGCATCTGCATCAGGGCGAACATGACCAGATAAAGTGAATCGCTGATTCTGATCAACAATTTCCTGAAAACGGTGCCAGTCTAAACTCATTAAATATCCTGCTATCTATTTATTATTCTGTGAAGAACTCGTTTTAATCTTAATCCCAAAAAACTGACTCTCATAAGCCAGGCTGGTTTCAAGAAAAAAGTAAGCATTCCTATGCCTGACAATCAATGATTTTCTCTACGAGTTTCACATCTTTGCAAAGCTGTTCGGTCAATTGCTCGACCGAGGGAAAAGTGCTAATGGATCGAATTCGTTCAACAATAGAGATTTCAAGTGTGGAATGGTATAGATCCCGGCTGAAATTCAACAGATGTGCCTCGATTTTCTTGTTTTGCTCCTGAAAAGTAGGGTTCGATCCTATGTTTAAAGCGACTGCATATTTTACTCCCGATATTTCTGTGCAGGCAGCGTAAACACCCTCTGCAGGAATCAGAACAGGAATATTTTCAAGATTCGCCGTAGGGAAACCCAAACTCCGTCCCCGTTGTTCACCCTTAATAACCATTCCTTCTATCGAATAATTACGATCCAGAAGCTGAGTAACAACGGGCATTTCTCCTTCCGAAATGCGTTTACGAATCATAGTGGAAGAAATCATTTCTTCGCCAGTTGCTTCCGGTTGAATTATCTCAAGAACCATCCCTTCATTTTGGCAAAACTTAGCCAGTAATTCCGGATTCCCTTTTCGATCTTTACCAAAATAAAAATTAGGACCTTCAATAAGCCCCTTTGCCTGAAACTGCTCGACAATAATCTGTGAAAAAAATTCTTCAGGAGAAAGCTCAAGAAACTCCTGAGTCACCGGCAAGGCAATCACATGATCGACACCCAGATTTTTCAGTAACTCCGTTTTTTTCTCCAGGGTGGTTAGTCGGGGCGGGGCAAATTCAGGAGCTAATATTGTGACGGGATGAGGTTCAAATGTGAGTACTGTTGAGGGAACATTCTCATTCCGGGATAACTCAACCAGTTTTGATATAATACATTGATGCCCT
>JAJRVU010000161.1 GCA_024277145.1 Planctomycetota bacterium | reverse complement strand
TGCTGTGGTCGTGAAAAATATTCTATTACACTAAGCCCACCGCCCCGTGTGTATGGTGAGACGGTTACGAATAAACCACTCACTGAATAAGCTGGTTCCCATTCAGCCATACCTTCTTTCCAAACTTTACAGTTGAGACGATCAAGCTTTCCTGATTGGGCAAGATTCACGAGTTGTTTAAAAGTTGCTGGACCTTTTTGCTTGCTTCGATACGTAAAGTACCACTGATCTTGTTCGGATTGTTTTGGGCCAGGTTCTGACATTAATAATTGCTCTTTAAATAAAAATAGATGAATGTTGAGGATAACTTCAGAAATCCAGACTAGCTATCAGTCAAACTTAAGCTGGCACTGTTTTTATGCAGCCAGATTAATGCAAATATCAGAAAAATAAATTCGACTAATCCCAGTAACAAAACTATAGATGATATTAATGACTGGAAGGTTGTTGCTTCTTGAGCATTAATTTATTCTCCGATAAAGAAGTCTGGAGGACAAAGGAAAACGAGCATAATAACTGTTAAAATTAATGTCCCGCCAAAAGCAAAATACCCCCAAATCATCCTTTTGATAATTATTATTCCTGATTGACGCAAATTTCGAAGCCGCAACCCTCCAACCATCAAAACAACCGTCATGCTAATTGAAAACAGTAGGTCTAAAATACTTATAAACGACATTATTGAACTTAGTTTGGATGTATGAGTAAACAGACTATTGTCACCCACGAGATCCTTCATTAAACAAATTCCAAATAATATTGGATGTATCAAAATGCAGTACATGCAAATCCAGTTCGCCATTTTAGGGAGTTGCGGGTTAGTAAAAGAAGAATCTACATTCGGCTCCATGAGATTTGGTAAGGCAGGAACTGAATCAACGTTAATCAAGCTGGCAAAGACTGGCCAATTACCAAAAGGTTTCCATTCTTCACTACCAACCAGACAGGCTTGTGCATCCTGAGGAATTACATTGGATTTTAATCCTGCAGTGATGTAATTTTCAGTGTAGGGGCCAGTGACATTTCCATCTTGGTGAAGCCACCACGAGGTTGATTCAAGTATATTTGACATGTCTTATTGCTTCTCTTTTAATTATTATTTACTTATTTAGATCAGTAGAAATGGAATCACTCAATAGTTTTGGATGGATACGCATTACTTTTGTTTTTTCTTCGACGATCTTTATAATGGCAGCATTGTTTCGGTTCTCTTTGGCATGCTTGATCCAAAAGACCAAAGTGCAAGTCAGTATAAATAAAGTAATGATGATTCCTTTGTGAACAGCATCTTGTTTTTCTTCTATTTTTTCATGCGTATTAGTGATCGGTGAATTTGGTTCATGTGACATGGTGAATTATCTTTCAGTATTGGTTTTTTGAAAATTCAATGCCGTTATCAGACATGAACAAGTTGAGTCTCTTTATGTGCCTTCAAAACGCGATAGAAAGGCGAACGGATTCTTTTCAGATATTTTTCATCTTGAATGGAAAGGACCATTACGGAAACGTTTCCATATTCGGGATGAATAATATTTTCTTTATGTGTTTGGTGCCCAAAGCGTTTGTAGAAAGGTGTCATCTCAGGAAGACAATAAATCACATCGTGTGTTAAATTGTTTTCTAATCCATACAAGTAAGCGGCTGATGCAAGTCTACAGGCAAGAGGAGTTCGTCTGTAAGAATGTGCAATGGCAAATCCATTTGAGAATCCCAAATTATATCTATTTAAATCTAGTGGGATTTTATCACCAACAAATATTATATTCTCTTCCGTACAATTACGAAAAAGAGTCCCTCGTATTGTCCCCACGACTTTACCCTTGTCCCATGCTGCAAAAACTTGACCACACTGATCCAGAGACTCTAATGCTGTTTTGTTGGTGTGATCAGCATGAGATAATTCATATTTGCTCTCTTTTACAAAAATGTCATATCGCAGACGACCAACTTGAAAGAGCTCTTCTTCAGTAATTACTTTTCGAATTTCCATCTTTTTTCTCCAAAGCTTTGTATTGATTAACCCACCATGGATTTATGTGCATGTTGCAGTGAGTTTTGAGTCAATGAACGGTTTAAATCCGTTCTGCTATGGAGCTATTCCCAATTTGATGTCGTATGCGACACAGATTTTGAGAATTATTGAGAAAAAATAGAATATTACGAATTTACAGGCAAAAAGAGCTGTAATTTGAGGATTTTCACTTAAGACTATCCCATAATTCTTTAATTAAATTGATTTTTCGCTGAACTGTTCGATTAGTGCAATCGAGTTCTATTGAAATATCATCACTGGAATGTCCACCCAATTTAAGCAGGGCGACTCGCGTTAAATCCTCTGGAAGCAAGGCAAGCATTTCTTCAATTGCTTCATCAAAATCTTCTGTCGGCATTTGTTGAACGAGTTGATCCAATCGTTGAGCTTCACCATCTTTACCTTGTAATGCACTCTCGCCGATAACCTTGCCTGAACCCCTTTTTTGGGTATTCTCTCGGCGAATATGTTTTTTAAGTTTTCGAGTGGTGAAAGTAGTAATCAAAGCCCAAAGATCATTTCGATTGAGATCATCAGCTAATTTACCTGCTTTTGAATAATTCCAGAAGCTGATCATTGCACTTTGCACGACATCATCAGCTTCAACACCTCGTCGAGCAACAGGGCCGATTGATTTTTGTGCGATAGCATACATTCTTGGTAATAACCGAGAATACAAATCGTTGGAAGCCTGTGTGTTCCCTGTGTTCATTTGCTGCCACATCTGAGTCATTGATCCATGCTCTGGTTCGGAAGCAGCTTCAGTCATGCTATTCTGGCTTTCTGGTTAAATTATCAGTACAATCTCAATAATATTGAATGCTATCATATCTATCAAGTGGATTCAAATTATTCCACTTCACTCATCAGAAAATTCCAAATATCAAATAATTTTCAAAACATCACATATCCATGTCGTATATATGATGTTTTAGGGGATAGGAAAATAGAAACTTGAATTAATAAAATCGTGATTTTCAGTGAACCCCATTCTGTACAGAACCTATTAGAGAAACAAAGATAATGCCTGCCGAAAGTAGCAATCCTTCGATTGAAACATTAATGCGAATTGACGCGATCTGCGATCAATATGAGTCTGCATTGAAAAGAGGTGAAAATCCAGAATTGAGTAAGTATCTTGAGAAAGCTCCCGCAGATGAACACAGCCTGCTTTTTAAAGATCTAGTGGCAATAAAGCTGGAATTGCATGCAGAAGACTCGTTTGAAGGAGTTGAAGAAGAATTAATCAAACAGTATTCGGATGAAAAAGAAACGATCAGCCAACTAATTAGTGCAGCAAAGTCTCGTAAATATGAAGAATCTGAAGATACCAGATTTCAAAAAAGTGATTTAACTGACCCTGAGATAGATGACCAAAAACATCCTCGAATAATTGGTCGTTTTAAAATTGTAAAAATGTTGGGCAAGGGGGGATTCGGAACCGTCTACAAGGCAGTTGATACCGACTCTGATCAATTCGTTGCAATAAAAATCCCTCTGAATTCAACGCTGAAGTCAGAAGAAAACCTAAAACGTTTTGTGCGAGAGGGAGAAATTGCAGCAGGTCTTGACCATCCGGGAATTTGTCGAGTTTATGAAGTCGCTTCATATCAAGAGATACCGTACATTGTGATGAAGTACGTTGATGGTCCATCCATGGCTGATATCCACAAGCAGATGAATAGCAAAAATCGGTTAATGAATATCCCGAAGTCAGTTAGTTTGATCCAGAATATTGGGGAGGCAATCGAATACGCTCATCAAAAAGGAGTTATTCATCGAGATTTAAAACCTGCAAATATTATCTGGGATAAAGAAGAATCAAACCCTGTGATAACAGATTTTGGTTTAGCGAGATATTGGAAAAATAATGAATCTGATTTAACTCTCACCGGTCAGGGAATGGGAACTCCTGCGTACATCGCTCCTGAACAAGCCAGAGGACACAATAAAGATTTAAGCAAACAAGTAGACGTTTATAGCTTGGGGGTCATTTTCTATGAACTGCTGTGCGGCCAGAGGCCATTTCCGGGTAAAGACTTTGATGTCGTGATCCAGAAAAATGCTGAAGACCCGCCACCGCCATCCCACTTTCGTCCAGAAATTGATTCACAACTTGATGCAATCTGCCTGACAGTGATTGCACGCTCAACAGAAGATCGTTTTAAGTCAGTGCAGGAATTTCTTGATGCTCTTGAGAAATATCAAGCTGGAGACGATTTTTCTTTTCCTAAAAGGCATCTGGTTGCAGGAGAGAAAGAAGAAAGTTTTGAGGATGAAGACGACCTTCCCAAATTAAGACCAATTACACAAAACCATAAAAATAAAATCGCAGAAAAGTCTAAAAAAACGTTAGCCGAATTTCGTGATTCATTCAATCTTGATTTTGATCCTTATTACCGTTGGCTTGGAATCACATCCAAACAACGGCCTCTTACCCATTACCAACTACTGGGAATCGGTACAAAAGAACAGGACCGTGAAGCAATTTTCAATGCTGCTGAACGCCAGAAAATGAATGTCAAGGCATTTCAAGGTGACACCGAAGGATATGTTGTTGCGAGAATTCTTTATGAAATAGAAGAAGCCCGTTTTATACTTCTCGATGATGATTATCGTAGCCAATACGACGCCTTCATGAAAGAGAAGAAGAAAAAAGCAAGCTGGAAACGTCGTTATCAAAAATGGAGAAAGAGAGCACTTCAGAATTCAGAACTTCCTAAAGAATATGTTTACATCACCCAAAGTAGTGGGATCGTTGAAGAATTCTTGTTGGTGTTTTCCATAATTCTTGCCGGTTTTGTACTGATGGCTTGGGTTAGCTTTACCTATTGGCCAAAACCTGAGCATCGAAATAACAATCAACCTGCTGTTGCAGTGAACATTCCTGTAAAAAACAAACCTGTTGCTCCAAAGCCATTACGTAAAAGAATAGCACTCGGCAATCCGAAGAAAAAGAAACTCCCGCCGAAAAAACAACGTGTTGAAGAAAAACCAGTTGATCCTAATGCCCCATTTGACATCGCAAAATTCAAACTGACCGATAAATGGGTTGATTTGTTACCTTCCATTGATACTGAGAAACTCACTCTTCAGGGAAACTGGAAAAAGAATAATGGGATGTTAATAGCAGGAATTAATAATAAAAAAAGCACCCTATCTAATTCTATTCATTTGCCTGTAAAAGCTCCTCTCAGTTACCAGTTAAAGTTGGAATTTGACCAGAAACTGGAACTGGAAAGTGACCGAAAGGATAAAACAATATCAGCGAGTAATACCGAAACGGCATTTATCGTTTCAATGCCTGTTGCCAATAAACGTTGCCAACTAGCAATTTATCGAGATTGGGTTCAACTTGCAAATATTCTTCATGAAGAAAAACGAAGCTATAATGTTTTTCCAGTAGGAAATAATGGAGGTTATAGTATTGTAAAAAACAACTATTCTGTCGGACGTTACAATGACCATACGAGAAATGATAAAAATGTGTATGGTTTCGGTTCTTATGTTGATGATGGCAGTATTATTAATCTCATAAATTCTGAAAAATACTTATTGTTGATCAATGTAAAATGTGATGGTAAGATGGCTGTAATACAGGTAAGTATTGATGGTCGCCTTGCAATGGATTGGGTTGGACCAATAGAGGCTCTTGCTGATATGGAAGATTACGGCTATTGGAATAATAAGCCAAGAACTGGAATCGCATTAGCATCAAATGCATTGCTTGTGAATTATCACCACATCCAAATCAAAAAAGGTGATTCTCATAAAATCATAATCCCCGAATCTCTGACTCCACTTCTTAAATCTCCGTATTATAAAAAACCTCCTGAATTGATTACAAGATCAGTTAAACAGATCAAGTTTTCACAAAAGGCGGCGAGTAAAACGAATAATGTAAAAATTAATATAAAAAACAGCGTCGGCATGCAGATGACTTTGATTCCCTCCGGAACCTTTATTATGGGTTCTGAAAAAGAAGAAAATGGAATCAACTTGCCTCATCCGGTGAAAATTTCGAAGCCTTTCTACATGGGTAAGCATGAAATAACACGAGGCCAATTCCGCCAATTTATTAAAGAAACAAAATATGAGACCTCATCTGAAATAAATGGAGGATGGGGATATGACAGAAAAAATAATAAATATGTTACACAGTCAAAATTGTATAGTTGGAAAAATGTTGGATTTCACCAAACTGATAAACATCCTGTCACTGATGTTTCGTGGAATGATTCAAAAGCATTCTGCAAATGGTTAAGCAAAAAAGAGAATAAAAAATATCGTTTACCGACTGAAGCGGAATGGGAATATTCATGCAGAGCTGGAACGGCTACTTTCTATTATCACGAAGGAAAAGGAGCTCTAGTAAGCTTCGAAAATCAAGCCGACCTGGAATTTAGAAAACTGAAACCAAATGGTGATGGATGGGGAGGAAAGAAAAGTGATGGCTATGCTTTTACTGCTCCTGTAGGCAAGTATAAACCCAATCCATTTGGACTACATGATATGCATGGAAATATTCGAGAATGGTGTGACGATACACTAATTCCGTATGCCTATTATCTAATCAGTGAAAAAGTTGCCATCGATCCTCATGTTACCACTCAAGGAGCAATAAAAGTCCTTCGAGGTGGAACTTGGCACTCCGGGCATTTAAACAGCAACGCTTCTCACCGTAACGCAGGTCATGCTGATGCCGCTGAGGGATTATTTGGTTTTCGTGTTGTTCGTGAATTATAGAGAAATTCTACCACTTCTTTAAAAAGTGTAACGTTTATATACTACGTCTATTATCTTCTCAATCATTGAAAAACAATTCAATGGCATGTCGGGTTTTCGTCCTGAAACGGAAAAATACTATGTAGACCATGACTAGCAAAGCTGCCTGTTATTACCATAGTCATCTTAAAGGTTTCAAGGGCAAGGAAAAAGTTCTTGTGCATTCTGTTCTGCAAAAATTCGGGTTCCTAATAAAATGATTGGGGAAAGCCGGTCCTGTCCTAAATGCAAAGAACGATTTTTCGTATAACTGAATTAATACGCCTCTCTGAATAACACCATCCGCTTGACTTCATGCTTGGTTTTAGATAATGCTTCAAAAGATAATAGTAAGGAAGGGGCAATACTGCTTTGTCATTCTTTGCAGTGCGCCACACTGCTAATAACTTCGCATAAACACATCCATTTGCAATCGTTTACATATGCCTTTATTTTGTTTATAGTTCTATAAATACAGAGGAAAACTAGCACTTTTAGTACCGTGTTGTTTTTCTGGGGAGGTTCACGAAGTCGCGAGCTTAATTCTTGTCGTCCCGAATATTCTTCCAGTCAAGCCCTTTTGCAAGCTGTCGTAGACGCTTTTGCTTTCCAGATCTTCCTAAATTATTACCCCCACTTTTCAGTTGTCGGGCACCAGAGAAAACATTTCCGCCAGTTGATCCAACACTGAACGATCCACTACGTGGAAGATTTGCATCTACTGCGTTTCTTACAACTCGACCAGCTCTGCCTACGCCTCGACCAACGCCAGAAACTGCTCTACCCGTGATATTCGAGATGAATGCGAGTTGACCAGCACGTGCAGCTAAACCATATCCCACCAAGACTGTACCGCCGATGGCACCCGCTCCGCTGACTGCTCGATCAAACCGTTCATCACCATTCAAACGCCTACCAGTCAGGAAGTCAACTCCGGTGTAACTTTCATAAGCTCCTAAAGTTCCAAGGCTTCCCATGACAGCATAGAAGCTTCCACTGAAAACATTACCTCCTGACTCATAATAGGAAATAAACGTGTCTGCAATATTCCCGACGTTGGAAGGTGTATCAACAAGACCTGCAACCAAATTAAAAGGTGATTTCGCAAGACCATTATAAAAACCAGCAGCGGCTGCAATGGCTGGTGAGTCCGTCAGGTAAGTCAACAAATCAAGAGGAGCGGAATTCACTGCTGCGACACCAGAACCGACATATCGAATTCCGTTAGCAGTTGCTCCTGTAGCATATGTTATATAATTGTTATCAAGTCTGTCCCGGAAGGCATTGTTATAAGCTGCATCTGGATTGCCAAATTGAATGTAAGTATCACCGCCACCAACTTGACCTTTTGCCAAGTCCATTGGATTCAGTGGAACAAAGGCGTAGCCGCCGCCATCACCTTGACCGGAAGAAGGGGTTTATACGGAAGCAGAACACGGCATTACAATGGAGGCGATCAAATTTAATTTCACAGAAACAGATTATACTTATCGGTGGTTGGGGGAAGAACGTGCCTATCTGAATAGTTATAGTTCTCCGGTTGTCCTTGGACAAATAATGACTGAAAACGATTCAGATTATTCTTCCTTCTGGAGTAGAGGAGCCACTCGAAATGATGCTCCCTCTCCAATCGATTTCTTTGCCAGAAAGCATGTTGGTGAAGATCGTGATCGAACCCGTAACGATGAAACCATTGGCTACATTGTTATTGAACAGGGATCAGGAACTGTAAACGGATTAAACTTTACTGCAGCGTTGGGTGCAGGTGCAGATGCAGTCGCGGGCGTGGGCGTGGGCGTGGGCGTGGGCGTGGGCGTGGGCAACAATCCCGGATATTCTTACAGTGTAAATACCAATGGAACACCAATCACGGCAATCGCTTCCTTATCAGGAATGGACGGACCTGACGGTGGATGGGCGGTCTTGTATGGTAACAACCCTCTAACTTCAAATGTTGCTGGCCCTGATACACTCAGCCTGGCAAGTGATGAAGATGCTCTTCGCGACGCAGAAAGACGACATGCAACCGAACAAGTTGCTTACATCGTCTTCCCTACACCTGATTAGCGTTGTCAGATTCTACTGAAAATCTGAGGCAATACAGTTTAGCCTGAATGGTAAATCTAATTGATCTGTGACTGTTGTTTTGGGAGAAATTCATTTTGACACTAATGGAATTGTAAGAATGTATTCCAGAAATGTAATCATTTCAACTCATTCGAATCAAAATGACTACAGCATCCTAAGATTATAATTAGACGCGAGATTTCTGTAAGTGCCTACGTCAAAACAAGATAAGAAAAGGGCACGTTTTATGGCATACGAGATGCATTATGTAATGAATTATCAAGCGAAATACAAATGAACTTGTTATTCAATAAAAACATTTTAAAGGAAGAAAAATGAAAAAATTACTAATCACCTGCGTTGCAGTCGCTGGATTCATGGTTGCTAGTAGCTTATCAGTTGAAGCAGGAAACAGGCATCATGGAAATAGCCATAGCAATAATCATTCATACAATTATTCTCACACACCCAGCCATGGTCCTAGCTTTTATGGCAGCAATTCTGGACATGGCTACCTAAGCCATGGAACAGGATATGGGCATGGCTACAGCAATTTCGGAACCAGCTTTGGACATGGCACCAGTAATTATGGCTCTGGTTCTGGGCATGGTTACAACAATTTCGGAACCAGTTTAGGACATGGTTACAGCAGTTTTGGACATGGATACAATAATTATAACCATAGTTATAGCCATTAATATCCTGACCATGTCATCTATCGTTTTTAGTGACTTAGCGAAGGACTAATCTGTAAAATAACCATTAATGTACTTTCGACCAGATGTTTTTGTTGCAATTTAGAAAAATCAGGAATAGAATCGGGTTTGCAGTTGCTGATTTATTATCCGAGTGCAAATCCATAACTTCAGGGGAAAAAAATGAAAAAACTTATTCTTACCTGTGCCTTAGTGGCTGGATTCATGTTTGTCGGTAATCTGTCAGTTGAAGCAGGGCATGGCTGCAACAATTACAGTTATGCCACACCTGTCTACTCAGTTCCAACTTACAGTGTTGGTGTTTACAGTGGCTGGAACGGCGGACACGGTTGGGGACATGGTGGCGGACACGGCTGGGGCGGCGGACACGGCTGGGGCGGCGGACACGGTTGGGGACATGGCGGCGGTCACGGCTGGGGCGGCGGACACGGCTGGGGCGGCGGACACGGCTGGGGACACGGCTGGGGACAGGGCGGCGGTCACGGCTGGGGACATGGCGGCGGTCACGGCTGGGGCGGCGGACACGGTTGGGGACATGGCGGCGGTCACGGTGGTGGACATGGCGGACACCACTAATAAAACTGTATGGCAGTGGGACAGGTCCTGCTGCCATTCTTTTTAATTGGTAGAAACCAACGCTTCCAACAGAGAAATATATAGTAATAACAGAAATCTGAAATTTAACCTGTGATGGTTACTTGTCGAACACTACAATAACTCAAGTTTGACTTGCAAATGCAAAAGATACACAAATCGAAAATAATCATTCAGAAAACCTAAGAAATCAAAGGGGTATGCAGACCATGAAAAAATATATCGTTTTAACTTTTGTTGTTGTTGTTGTTGTTGTTGCGCTGAGCATCTCAAGTCAATTGAAAGCCGATGATGATGATCATCACGGGCATCACAACAGACACCGAAATAACCATCACAACAGACATCATGACAATCATCACAATAACGGACATCGTGGAAGAGTTTTTATTCAGCCTCAACACATACATGTTCAACCTCAGCCAGTCTACATTCAACCCCAGCATATCCATACACAACCTCAGCACGTGCAACCCCATTCAACTCAATATATACCGTCACGTCCTGTCAACTACGTTTTTGGTGCACGATCACATACAGGAGCATTGTCCATTCAGTTGAAAAATCTTGCAAATGCAATGTGCCTGGAAGCTCATGGACATTACAAACATAATCCTGCATTTACTGATATTTACCGGGACATGTACAAGGTTTTGACAGATGCAAAACACATTGCAGATTTAGCAAACGATACTAGCAGCTACAATAGTGTTCACGGGAATGACCATATTGCAACTGATCTGAATAATATTGACCAGCTTTTTCACCGTATTCAAAAAGGGGTACAACGATGGACAGCAGATAACGCTTACCATAATACGCTTCCACCAAAAATGGCTGCTGTGGAAGAAGCGATTCATCATATCATGAAAGATTATGGAGTTAAAAGTAATGTTGTTGCACGGCGAGGTGGGACTCAGGGTTCACCACAACAAGTTCCACAGAATTTGCAACGGCAAAATAATCAACAACCCCCTCAGGTTCCTCCATCACTGGAAGCTGGAAACAATCAGCCTCCTGTTAGAAATCTGAATTCTGCTTTTCCCGGATTGCAATAACAGAATTTTCTACTTTTAAAAATTAATAAAGGGAGCTACTCAAACGAGTGGCTCCCTTTTTTTTAATGAGTAAAATTGCTTTTAGAACAAAAAAAGGCCTTCAAAGTAATCTACTTCAAAGGCCATTCAGTCCAGCAAATCAGGATAAACTACTGGATAATTATTTATGCAGTTTTTAATAAAGGATTAGTTTCATCCGGGCAAACTCCACCATTTGAAAGTTTTAGAATTCGTTTAGCACATTTGGCAGCTGATAAATCATGTGTTACCATGATAATCGTTCTCCCTTCCTGATTAAATTCTTCAAGATAAGACATCACCTGATCTTTTGTTTCAGGATCAAGGTTTCCAGTTGGTTCATCCGCAAGAATAATTTCAGGATCATTAGCAAGCATCCGGGCTAAAGCAACACGTTGCTGTTGTCCAACACTCAATTCGTCCGGCTTATGATTCATTCGATCAGACAATCCAACTTTCTCTAACAACTCTTCGGCTCGCTCTCTCTGCTTTTCAACAGGCTGTTTAGCTAAAGCTAAAGGGATCTGAACATTTTCAATTGCAGTCAGGTAAGGAATTAAATTGAATGTTTGAAATACAAATCCAATCTTTTCCTGACGCAATTGTGCTCTTTCCTCAATAGGTAAATCATAAACAGATTGTCCATCCAGCCAGATTTTTCCTTTTGAAGGTGCAGACATTGCCCCCAGTATGGAAAGCAGGGTTGTTTTTCCACTTCCACTAGGCCCAATGATAGCCACATAATCTCCACGCGGAATATCAAGAGTGGTTGTGTGAAGTGCAATGACTTCACTTTTCTTTTTTCTGTAAACTTTGCATACAGATTCTAAATGCATCATTACTTTAAACCTCCTTGAAACAAATACAGGGATCGAGATTAGCAGCTCGACGTGCTGGAAGATAACTTGCAATCAACGTTACGAAAACAGCAATACCAGCTGCCACGATCGCCAAACTTGGGAGTGGCTGAACTGAAATATCCGCAAAGTAGGGTCCCAGAAAGTACGCCAGAACGCTTCCAAGCACGTATCCACCAATACCGCCTGCTAATCCAAGCAAAGCTGCTTTTGCCAGAAAAAGATTTGTGACAAATTTTGGTGAAGCCCCTAAAGCCATCAGTGTCCCAATTTCACGACGACGTTCAATCACATTGGAAAAAGTTGAGCTCGCCATGCTGGCGCCACCAATAACCACAAGAATTGTCAAAAACATATAAGAGATGTTTGTCATCATCTGATTAACGGAAACCTGAGTTTTTACCACATTGGCAATCGTCATAATTTTCGTATTCGGCAACAAACTTTGCAAATCTCCAACCAAACCATTAGCGACATCTTTGCAGCATCCCATCACTTCAATCACATTAACCACCTCGCCAGATTCAGAAAGATCCTGCACATTGTGCAAATGGGCAAAAACTCGACTGTCGTCAACAGTACCTGTTGAATCAAGGACTGCCAGAACTGTAAAGTCCTCATCATAAATCTGGATTTTTTCTCCTTGCTTCAATCCAGTTGCTTGCGCAAATTCTGAACCAAGAATTACATCGTTTTCACCAAGGTTTTGCAAAGTACGACGTTTTGAAAGAGCTTCAGGTGAATCATCTTTTTCATTTGCAAGGTTAATCTTTGCCTTACATCCTTCATGTTTTTTGAAAAGGACTCCCCCTTGCCAGGAAGCGATTTTCTGAATTTCAGATTGAGGCAAGATACCTGTCAAGGTTGTCTTTTGATTATGAATTGTTGTCGGGATACACAACTTCGGTGCAATCGCTTCAACACCTGTCATCTGTGCTAATATCAATTCAGAAACTAATTCTTCAGGGATCGTTTCTGATTGCATATCTGCAGCATAGTAGTCTTGTAAAGATGCCTCTTTGGGCAGGATCAGTACGTTAGCACCTAGTTTATCAAGCTTGTCAGCAACTTCTATTTCCGAGAAAACAGTAACGTTCCTGATAGCAACCAATGCAGTCACACTTAGCAGTATTGCCAGCAAACTGACAAACATTGCAGTAGGGCGTTCCCGCAATTCTTTCCATATAATAGTTCTCAAGTTCATGAGATTCCTCCTGAATATTATTAATTTGTCTTATTTACAGTCTTTACAGCCTTCAACGCCACAACCTTTTCCTGTTTTCTTCAAGGATGCAATTAATTGATCCTTGGTAACGTTGCCATTATATTTTCCGACAAGGACACCAGGAGGGGCCATGAACACAACATTTATGACACGACTGTTTTCGGGAATTTGCAATTCTGAAAGAAACGAAGCTTCATCAGGATCTGCAGAGGACAAAGTAATAATATTTGCACTTTTTTGATAACAAGGAACTGCTTTGAATTCTTCAACGCCTTTAGGAGTTCCTGTTTGAGATATGGGATTCACACACAACAAAACAAGTTTTCGACCTTGAAGAGTTTTCATGCATTGAGCTTTAGCTGGCGACACAAAAGATTTATCAACATCCACTTTGTTTAACCGTTTGACAAACGAGCCAGTAATTGCTCCATTGGGTGCGATGGCTAACGTCAAAGGCATTGGTGCACGAGAAACACCATATTTTTTAACGAGATTAACTTCGTTAGGATCATTTGCATGAACTAGTGTAAAGATTGCCTTGTTCTGATTGTCACCAAGACTGCTTTTGAGATTTTGCAACATAGCTGAAGTGGCATTATCTTTTTTCTTCCAAAACATAATAAAAGTGTATTTGTTTTGTTTTGATGCATTTTCTCTTGCTCGTTCTGCCTTGCTGGATTGATTTTCAGCAGAAACAGAACCAGTTGTTAAAATACTAATTGCACAAATAGCAACCAACAAAAGACTAATTCGCTTCAAGTTATTTGTTAACAATATATTCTTCATTATATTAAGTCTCCATTATTTTATTATTTAATATTTTTCATACAGATATGTATTTGAATGAATTTAATCCATCATGCACATATCATAACTAATGAATTGTTATTTCAGTGATATTGCCATTTCAATTGACTCACGAACATATGAGGCGGGCAAATCCTGAAACAAGTAGCCACTATAAAACGCCCAAAGAAGGGGCAGGAACGGGCTAGCAGACCCAAAAGAATTTTATATACGTAACGGTAGCGTCAAAAACTGTTGCACCGATGCAACTTCGCCGCAACAGATTGTGTTTTTTTCAAAAACTATGCTTTTTTGATCTACAGAAACACTCAAATCCATAGCAATACCCCTTACATCAACAGGAGGTATGATTTGAGCAAAGGACATATCTTTTGCATGACACTGACATGGGCATTGATGGTTTTCAGATTGATTCTTCTCTTGTCCGCTATCGTGCGAATGCCCACTTGCAGAGCAACTGCAATTGCAACCTGTACCATGACATGATTGGGAGACGCTGATTTCACTTACATAATTCAACACAGATTCACCAACCCAACAGTAAGGGCAGGGAATTATCAACAAGATGGCTAAACAGAAGTAAAACAATTTCATAATGACATTCATTTTTAAAACGCCGGATTCTATTCTGTTATCGTCTCATTGCCAAGATCAGCTTTATCTGTTTTTTTAATTCTGCGGATTAGGAAGATTTTGACGCAGAGTTTTTTAAAAATGATCTCCAGTCACTGGTAAACACAGTTCTATTGACTTCACTGCTTAATTCCCATTTACTGCTAGAATTCCCCCAAAACACCTGTCTCCTCATCAGGTATTCGGGAGTTTTTTACCACTGATCTGGTAAATATAAGCCATAATTTCCACAAACACCTCATACATGTCTGCAGGAATTGCCTGTCCAACTTTTACCGTTGCATATAATGCCCGAGCAAGCGGTTTTCTTTCAATTAACGGAATATTGTTTTGAGCAGCAATCTCCCTGATCCGACGTGCAATTTCCCCTTTTCCTTTTGCAACAACAATTGGTGCATCCATCACTTCAGGATCATATTTAATTGCAATCGAAATCCTTGTTGGGTTGGTGATAACGACATCTGCATTTTCCACTGCATTCAATTCACGTGCTTGCGTCAGTTTCATATGAGCTTCACGTCGACGCTGACGAATATGAGGATCACCATCCATATTCTTCATTTCATCTCGAATCTCCTGCTTGGACATCATCATATCCTGCGTGTGTTTCCATTTTTGAAAACCAAAATCAAGTAATGCAAGAATCATTAATGCTGCTGCCAACTGGAAAGCTAATGTCGAGATAGAACTGTGAATTGCAACACTGATATCAGAAGGGGTTAAACCTGATAAAAAAGCAAATTTGGGAATCAGGCTGTACATCGTCCATACTGATAAAACCGTTATAATAAAAAGCTTTGATAAACTGACAAGCAATTTAATTATAGACCTGATACTAAAAATTTTCTGGAGCCCTTTAAGCGGATTAATATGAGACAGCTTTGGCTGAAGCGATTCTGTTGTCATCAGGAAACCGAATTGTGCAAGGTTTACTGCCACTGCAGAAAAAAACATGATCATTAAAACAGGTAATAGTATGGGAATAGTATTTTCTGCTGCTGTTTGCATTAACAGGACAAGATCGCCATTCCCCAAAGGTTCCCCGTTAATTTGAGCAAATTGTTTTTTCAACATTAACCCAAGAGAAGTAAACAACCCGAATCCTAATAAATAGATAACAACAGCTGCAGCCATCATAAGACTAGCCGCATTCAGGTCGATGCTGCGCGCAACATTTCCTTTCCGCCGTGCCTCCTGGCGACGATGCTCTGTTGGATCTTCTGTTTTTTCACCAGAATCGCCTGATGCCATTTTTGATTAATCTTATTTAGTAGTAAAAAGAAAATTATAAATTCAGCATGGAATTTCGTAAACTATCAATAATTTGAGGAACCATATCCGTTAAAACTTCTCCCATTCCTGTAAAAACCAAACCAAGAATTGTGAGACTCACAAATACTCTTACAGGAAACCCGATCACTAAAACATTAATTTGTGGAACCGTGTGCCCGAGAAACCCCATCGTCAACGCAACTAACGACATAATAGCCAATATCGGTGCAGCAACTCGAACCCCCAACACCAATGATTGATGTACAAGATCACGAATCAAGTCAAGCGCAGAGCTCGATACAAATGCTTCTCCCACAGGTAATATCTGGAACGATTCCACTAAAGCAGAAAGCATCATTAAATGCCCACCAATTGGTTTCATCAAAAGAAACACTGCGGTTCCTGCAAGAAACAAGAATTGACCTGTGATGGATGAATTTATTTCAAGCCCCGGGTTAGAAATTTCTCCTAATGAAAGCCCAGTCTGCTGGTCAATAATTTCGCCGGATAATTGCAATCCAGATAAAAAAACAAAAACACCAAACCCCAACAATAAACCAAGACTCAATTCCCCAACGGCTACACGCACATACTCAAAAGTCGTTTCTGGTATTTTTAACAAATAGGAATATTCATGAATGGAAAGAGACATCTCATTCGTTCGACCACGATTGGACAACATTTGCAGAAATTGCCCATGAAGATGCTCTGGAACTTCATTCAAAAAAAGTTGATGATTCTGATCAACATCAAGGTAATGGAACGCAAGTTGGGCATGCCCTGATAAAGCCGGGGTGATAATCAAAGCAAGGGTAAAGACTAATATGACACGAATATTGGTCGGAATAAAACGCTGTCCAAATATGGGACCAATAATCATCAACCCACTCATCCTGACTAAAACCAGGGTAAATGCGTAAAAATTCAGCATGGCAACTTCTACCACCTGGCGCATTGTCAAGGCAGTAATTGCCTCACCTGCTATTTGCTGAATTATCGGATTCATTGATATTCATCTTCAGAAAACGGCCTGAACAGAACAGGTAAACTCATTAGAAAGTGGAAGGGATATTTTGAATCAGATCAGTGGAATATTCCACCATCTCACTAACCATCCAGGGCATGACATAAACAAGCATGAGAACCATTGCAATTATTTTAGGAACAAAACTGATTGTCTGGTCCTGAATCTGTGTTACCGCCTGCATAATACTGATGATAAGCCCGATGGCGACAGCAGTGAAAAGTATTGGTGAACCGAGCAACAATGCCATCATGATGGCAGATCGGCTGAGTTCCAACGCTTGTTCAACACTCATCTTTAAAATCAATTTCCATAAAAACAGAAAACAGTAGAAGCTAAATGGGGTCTCCGGTAATTCGTCATCCCGGAAGCATCTGCACGCTTTCCAATAACATTCCGACTATCAGGTACCAACCATCAATCATAACAAACAGGAGAAGCTTGAAAGGTAACGAGATCAAAACAGGAGGAAGCATCATCATCCCCATGCTGATTAAAATGGAAGAAATTACCATGTCGATAATAAGAAAGGGTAGATAGATCTGAAATCCAATCAGGAATGACGTTTTTAGTTCACTCATGATATAAGCTGGAAGCAGAACAGTCAGAGGAACTTCATCATAGTCAGATGGTTCCTGATAATTTT
>JAJRVU010000160.1 GCA_024277145.1 Planctomycetota bacterium | reverse complement strand
TTTGTGCAAGCAGCCTGCCTGTTCATTGGGCTTTGGGTTCAGGAGAGGTTTACGGTTTCGACTGCTCAATGGAAAGCGAATGAAAATTCATTTCAACATGAAAAAGCTGATCCAACCCAAGTTGTTGAAATCAAGGCTTCTCATCTTCTGGAATCGATGCCTGTATCACGATATTTCACATTTGTATGGATTTTCATTTTACAAATGATTGTCACATATTTATTTCTGTCAAAAATTTATACGGAACATTCCCAAAAAGAAGTCTGTTCCAACGAAAAATCCGTGATCAAATCAAAAGAATTGGTCCGAACCCGAGATGCCATTATTTTTGGTCTCGCCAAGTTGGCTGAATCACGAGATCAGGATACAGGATATCACCTGGAAAGAATTTCTCTCTATTCCACTTTATTAGCCAATGCAATGCGTTCAGAACCTCAGTTTTCGAGACAGATTTCTCCCAAGTTTGTCAAGCTCATAGGCCTCAGTTCTGCACTTCATGATATTGGAAAAGTTGGCGTAGAAGATTCCATACTGTTAAAACCAGGTAAACTGACCCAGGAAGAACGGTTTGAGATGCAGTTACATGCCAAAGTAGGTGGTAACTGTATTGAAGAAATTGAATCACGTCTGGGCAATTGTAATTTCCTTTAAATGGCTCGTGAAATTGCATTCCATCATCATGAACGCTGGGATGGTGACGGTTACCCGGATGGTTTAATGGAAAATAACATTCCATTGGCTGCAAGAATTGTTTCTGTGGCAGATGTCTATGATGCCTTATCTGTTCGCCGGGTTTATAAAGATGCTTTTCCACACGAAAAATGTGTTGAAATCATTGAAAAAGAATCTGGTTCGCAATTTGATCCAGCCATCGTCAAAGTTTTCCTGAAAGTGCAGAACGAATTCAGAAAGATTGCTCAACAATTTGCAGAAGGCGATAGAGAAATTCCAGACAGTCAGAATAACCTTCCTGCAAAGACTGACGAATTGTTAAAAATGAGTTCCGAGCAGGAAATCATGCTGAGGAAAGTGTTAGCTGTATCAGAATATGGTCAGGAAAAATTTACTTCTGCATCAGTTTGAAACGGAATAACATTTTACTGCATTTTAAATGACATAAAAGTAATTCAACTAATACAAAAAATAGATTAAGTCTTCATAACGAATAAATTTGATAAAAGAAATATTAATTGAGGAAAACATGAGTTCATCTAAAATCAAAAGCTACCATGTAATGGAAATCATTCTGATTGTCGTTTCTTTGGGGCTTTCTTGCATTCTATATGAAATGAACGGATACAAGATGATTGTTCTCAATCTCTTCTATCTTCCGATTGTTCTTGCTGCATTCTATTTGGGCCGATATCGTTCAGGTGTTCTAGCCCTTCTTTGCGTGATCATGGCAACTGTTATTATCGCATTGGATATTTCGAATTTTTCATCTTACATGTCCCCTATGACGATAGCACTTTCCGTCGTTGTCTGGGGATCAGTTTTAGGGATTACAACCATATTAGTTGGAACCTTAAGTGATGAACGAAATTCCAAACTGCTTGAATTACAGGAAGCTCACCTGGGTGTGATTGAGGTTCTTTCTCATTATCTTCAAAGTGCAGGTCCTAGAGAAAAAAATAAAACAAACCAAGTTGCAGAGTTGAGCCAGAAGGTTGCCCAGCAGATGAAACTTCCTGAAAGAGAAGTTGAGAATATTCGAGTTGCTGCCTTATTACAAGATATGGAAAATATTGAAGTGACAGCAAAAGTATTACGTTCTGCTATGGGAAGCCTTGAAAATCCTTCGACAGTTGGAACAGAAGAAAAACATACATTCCAGGGAAGTGATCTTGTCCAGTCATTAGGAGAAGTCCTTACTGGTGCGATTCCACTCCTGATGAGCCACGATCAACCATTGCAATGGAATCCGACCGATGATGCTGAACCGTTATCTTCAAAATCGTTATTCGGTGTGAAAATAATTCATGCTGTTCGTGATTATCATTCACTATCTAAATTAAACCGTGAACTTCACTCAGAAATTATGATAGATCTTCAAAAACATGTTGGCACTGAATACGATGCCGTTGTTTTGCAGGCTCTTGACAAAGTGATCCGTCGACAGAATTCAGAATTTGGTACACCTTCAACAGATGAAATACTTGAAAACCTGATTGAAGCTTAATTATCCAGAGAGGCCAATACAGAGCATTTCAGAAGGCTACGAGAGCAAAGATTCCAAATCTTCTTTTGAAAGACTTTTGAGTAAAGAAGAATCTGCTTCCAGAATTGCGTCTGACAGTTTTCGTTTTTTTGATTGAAGTTCTGCAATTTTTTCTTCAATGGTGTTCCTGCAAATTAGCCTGTATGCGAAAACCTGCTTGGTCTGACCAACACGATGTGCCCGGTCAATGGCTTGTGCTTCCACCGCTGGATTCCACCAGGGATCCAGAAGGAAAACGTAGTCAGCCGCAGTCAGGTTAAGCCCCAGTCCACCTGCTTTCAAGCTGATTAAAAAGACAGGACAGTCAGGGTCATTCTGGAATGATTCCACAACCTTTTGACGGTTTTTGGTTTGTCCATCAAGGTAAGCATAAGTAATGTTGTGTTTATCCAGATGTTTTTTCACAATTGAAAGCATACTTGTGAATTGTGAGAAGACGAGCGCCTTGTGCCCTTCTTCAATCATTTCGACCAACTGTGGACAAAGGACATCCAGCTTTGCAGAAGGTTCATCTATTGCAGCTTTATCAAGCAATCCAGGATGACAGGCTGCCTGCCTGAGCCTGAGAAGGGCTTAGAGAACATGCATTTTTGACTTCGCCAGTCCCTGCTCTTCAACCATTCCCAGAAGTGATTGCCTGTAATGGTCTTTTAGTTCATCGTAAAGTTTCTGTTGTTTCTCACCCATGTCGCAATAAATGGACTGCTCAAATTTCTCTGGCAGTTCGCTTGCAACTTGTTCTTTAGTTCGTCGGAGGATGAACGGTCTTAACCCCTGGGAAAGCATTTTTCTGGCAGCTTGATCTTCAATATTACCTGCATAATTTTTGAATACGGAACTTCTTCCAAGCATTCCAGGATTCAGGAATTCAAAGATTGACCATAAATCACCCAGATGGTTTTCAATTGGTGTACCACTTAATGCAACACGATGGGTTGATTTAAGAAGTCTGGATGCTTTTGCTATCTGGCTTGCAGAGTTCTTAATTGTTTGAGCTTCATCCAGAACAATATAATCGAACTCAATGTCTTTAAGCTCCATAATATCTCGCCTTAATGTTCCATAAGTTGTTAAGACAAGATTATTATTTTTGAATTCTTCCCTTAAAGGGGCACGGTCCAAACCAGTATATTCCATAACTTTCAGATTGGGCGTAAACTTATTTGCTTCCTGCTTCCAGTTGAATATCAATGACTTCGGGACAACAATTAACGTTGGTGGGAGATTTTTGTTTTCTTGATACCGAATCTCCATATTTGCCAGTAATTGAACGGTTTTACCAAGCCCCATATCATCTGCAAGACATCCTCCAAAATTGAATTCCTGAAGAAAGTCCAGCCATCCTAATCCTTCTCGCTGATAAGGTCGTAATTCCCCCTTGAAAGATACCGGTTCACTTTTTTCTCTGATTCCTGAGAAATCTTCAAATTTTTCTTTTAGTTCCTCAAATTTAGAATCGGTTTCAACATCTTCCTGTGAAGAAATGAGGGCATCAAGCAAAGCAACCTGATTATGCGAGAATCGTAAATGATCTTCGCTGGTAACACCTAATCCTGAAAGAAGGTCAAACTGGTTGGCCCATTCTTCAGGTAAAATTCCAAGTGAACCATCATCAAGGCGAACCGTGTTGTCTCCCCTGGAAAGTGCAGCAAGAAGTTCAGGCAAAGCAATTCTGGCACCGTTAAAATCAATGTCTGCATGAAGCTCAAACCAGTCGATTCCTGACTGGATACGAAACTGGATTTCTGCAGATTGTTTTACCTGTTTGCCGTCAGCTTCAACAATCCATCCCTGATCGATAAGAGACCTGACTGCTGTTCCTAAATCTCGTGCAGCAATTTCGACATCACTTTTATCACGTTTTTTATCGAGAAGTCGACGGAATCCGTTCACCTGCAATGTCGACCAAGCTTTATTTTCCAGATCTCGATTCCTGATCAGGCATTGCCTTTCTGACCTTCTAACAATTGCCCACTGAGAACTGGAACCGGGAACCATTGTTCCCATATATTCAAAATGAACTTCACCTTTTAGTCGATCCTGTTTCCATTTGGTCCTTTGAGGAGCTCGAATGGTTAGCCGGGGAACAGGCTCACATTCAATTTCTTCAAGGCGAAGCTGATCTGGCAGATCAAGCCGAGGCAATGAGGGAATGTCAAAAAGTTGATCAATCAGATCCTGTTCATTCTCTTGAGAAATTTCAACAGGTTCTGGCGCCTGAAAAAGATTGACCCATTCAAATGCGCCAAAATCTTCTAGCTGGCTGATTTTTTCATCAGTAAAAACAAGACCGCCCGGTAATATTAATTTCGGGGAATCAATCTGCTTCACTTCATCAGGGCGTCTCAGTTCACCTTTGAGAGTCCAGATTCCTTCTTCTTCATTCAAATCCAGATGGGCGGTTAATTGCCAGGCTGGACCTTCATCCCATGTGAGTTCTTTTGATTTATTTTCATTATTCAGGAACTGAAGATGACCTGTTTTACACATGAGTGGAAGGATAAGGCCACATAATTCATAAGGTACGCGGTATCGAAATGTTGCAGATTGAATTTCTGTCTGCTGGGAATGCCAGTTTGATCTTTCTGGTGTGCTCCCTGCAAGATATGCCAGGATTTTTCTATCGTCCTCATGTTCAATCTCATCCAGTTTTCCGGATTTGAGTTTTAAGGGTTTGAGTTTTCCCCACTGCCCGTTAGCTCTTCTTTGTCTTTGAGATGTTTGTATGACAAGCTGTGCAAATTCCTGACTCTGTTCGCAGTCAATTTCGTAGAATATCTCTCTTTCCTGCCCTGCTTTTTGTTCAACAGGTTCGTTAACTTCAATATTCTGGCGCAGTTCTTTCAAACGAATTTCCCATGGTTCAAGCCGAGGTTGAACTTTGAGTGATTCAGGGCGCAAAGGGGTTGAAGGAGCAAATTGCTGAAAGACATCGGACGACAAGTCTTCTTCCCAATCGTCTGTCATTAAGCTGAATGGTTCTTCTTCTGAAACAAACGGCGGAACATAGCCCGGTTTTAAGGTGCCGGAAATGTATTGCCCTTCATCAGCAGCCAGGATAGTAGCCCATAAATGTTTACAGGTAATGCTGGTCTGTGAACCGTTGGAGCAGTTACAGAACATTTTGACAGAGCCTTCATCCCGAGTGATCTGCGTCTGGTATTCTACACCATCCCGAACGAGAGCAAACAGGCTTTCAGAAGTAACTCGTGTCACAGAGACTCTCTCTGCTTTTATATAAGCTGCCCCACGAAAACGGATATCACCGCGGAACTGATTTTGTAATATCTTTGCTAGTGTCACTAAAGGCTCCCTGCCCTTTTGCCTTTGTTGATGGCATTCGTATGATGAGGGTTGGATTGCATATCACTTATAATTGAATCAAATGAACTAATTGAACTATGGGTGATTGAGGTTCTCAAAAACGACGAAACGGACCGATACCGAACATATATCCCGGCCCCTGTTGCGCTTCCGCCAAGATTAACGAATCCTGCCCGGTTATTTCTACCCAAAGATGACACTTTCTGAGAGTTTAGACAAAGTTTCACCAAACTTTTTTCTTGATGATGTTTCCTTAGAAAATTAATTCTGTTTTTTTAGCAAAAGTGAGTTCCTGCTGTATAAAAACATACTGGAATGAATTTCCCGGGTATGGTATAATCAGGGGTTTCCTAAATTTTGATGATTGTTTTTTCTTATAAGCTTTTGCCCAACAGGTCTCACCTGTGAAATAATAAGGGTGAACGAAAGATTGTATGGTTGGTTCTCATAAAACATTATCTGAAAAAGAAGTCAGGAACTGGATTGACGAGAATGTCGAATTCTCTGAATACCAGAACAAAAAAGTTTTATTAATTATTCCTGATACGACGCGAACTGCTCCCCTGCCTCTTCTGTTTGGCGCGTTGGCAGAAAAAATGCTTCCCTTAACAAGCCAGCTTGATGTCATGGTTGCGTTGGGGACACATGCCCCAATGAAAGAAAATTCAATCAAAGAAATGATTGGGATCGACAAAAACTGTTCGATTGAAGGAATTGAAACAGTCAGGGTCTTCAATCACGAATGGGATAACCCGAATGCGTTGATGGAAATTGGAAAACTCTCAATATCGGATGTCGAGTCCATTTCAAACGGACTGCTTAGTGAAGAGGTTTCCGTTCAAATTAATAATAAAATCAAGGACTACGATATTCTTCTGGTCGTTGGTCCTGTTTTTCCTCATGAAGTGGTCGGTTTTTCCGGTGGCAATAAATATTATTTTCCGGGAATTGCTGGACCTGACTTACTGAATTTCTTTCACTGGCTGGGAGCGATCATCACCAATGTTGGCATTATTGGCGTGAAACAGACTCCGGTTCGAGATGTGGTCAATAAAGCCGCCGAGATGATTCCTAATACAAAAAGATGCCTGGCTTTTGTTGTCAGTCCGAATGCCTCTTTGTACGGACTCCACTATGGAACTCCCGAAGAAGCCTGGGATGGGGCATCAACGCTTTCCGGTGAAATCCATATTATGAGGAAACCGAAACCTTTCCATACAGTTCTTTCCTGCGCACCTTTAATGTATGATGAATTATGGGTTGCGGGTAAATGCATGTATAAGCTTGAGCCTGTTGTTGCAGATGGTGGCGAACTGATTATTTATGCTCCACATATGAATGAAATTTCTGTAATGCACGGAAAATATATTCAGGAAATCGGCTATCATGTAAGAGACTATTTCACAGAGCAATGGGATCAATTCAAGCATATTCCAAGAGGTGTGCTTGCCCATTCGACACATGTTCGCGGAACAGGAACTTTTATCAATGGAGTGGAAAAACCAAGAGTCAAAGTGACTTTAGCAACCGCAGTTCCCCCGGAAATTTGTGAATCGATTAATCTGGGATACCGAGACCCTGCAACAATTAATATCGAAGAGTATGCAGATCGTGAAGAGGAAGGAATTCTTCTTGTGAGAAAAGCAGGAGAACATCTTTACCGTCTTGAGAATGAATAATTCTCAAAGAGATAAAATATATAAAACCCTGAAAATAAATTGCTCCTTAAAATAAAATTGACAGAAAATATTTGATCAAAAGGCCTGAAATGAATACGGAATCTTCTGAATATCAACCTCGATTGGAATTTGCTCTATCCTGTGCGGGAAAAGCTTCTGAACTTATTTTAAAACATTATCAGGATTCAGGATTAAATATCGAATTAAAACAGGATGAATCTCCTGTCACCGTTGCAGATCGTGGAGCTGAAGAACTGATTCGGTCAGAAATTGTCAAAGCCTATCCTGAAGATGGAATTCTTGGAGAAGAATTTGATGACAAGGAATCACAAAATGGATATCAATGGATAATTGATCCGATTGATGGAACAAAATCTTTCATTCATGGGGTCCCCCTTTTCGGCACTCTCATAGGCATTGAAAAAGATGGCGAAATGGTTGTGGGCGTTTGTCGATTTCCCGGACTGAATGAAGTGTACTATGCTGCTGTCGGTTCTGGTTCGTGGTGGAAAACAGGTGATGACGAACCAAAGCTATGTCAGGTTAGCAGTGTCAATGATCTTTCCAAAGCTCTATTCTGTGTGACCACCGTGACCGGTTGGGAAGTTCAAGGACATGGCGAGTTGTTTGAAACTCTCAAAGAAAAAACAGGGCTCACCCGAGGATGGGGCGACTGTTATGGTCACATGCTTGTTGCATCAGGTCGGGCGGAATTGATTGTTGAACCTGTCATCAGTCCGTGGGATGTGGCTGCATTGGTTCCCATTCTTCAAGAAGCAGGCGGTCATTATGTCGCCTGGGATGGAACAGTAGATGTGTATCAGAAAAAAGGGCTTTCAGTGAACGATGCCCTGTTGAAACCGCTAATGGACCTGATTTCCGACTAAATTTCTTTATAAAATCAGATTTTTACAGATTGTCATTTAAAAAACTTCTATCAGATTCTACAGAAATAAAGCCTGCCACGAACCTGCATTGCCTGAAAATGCCATTTTCTGCTACATTTCGTCCTGAATTCGCACTAGTGCAAGCAGCAATTGAATTGTCGATCACATTTGAATGAATAATAACATTGTGATCCTGATGCTCTGTCGAGCTTTAAATGACATGCGTCAATTTGCAAATGGCACGCTCGTTGGCGTGCTATTCACTCTGGGCTAGGTGACATTAATTCATAGACGGAGTTATGTTTAGTGACTTCAAGGAAGAAAATAGAGTCAGCAAGGAAGAAAATAGAGTCAGCATGGCAGGATATAAACAGCATATTACCTTCAGCGGTTTTCTCGGCGTTGGGTATGGAACCGCTTCTGTATTACTTTTCGGGTTTACACCTGAACAGGGAATTCTGGCAGGCGTACTGACTTGGATTGCAGGAATGCTTCCCGATCTCGATTCACAAACAGGCCGTCCCGTTAATGAAATTTTCGGTCTTCTGGCAGCAATTGTCCCCTTTGAAATGATGGGACATCTTCTTGAATGGGGAGGCAACCCGGAAGGAGCTATGGCTTACGCTGTTGGGATTTATGCAGCCATTCGATATGGTGGATCTTATTTACTTGGAAAACTCTCTGTTCATCGTGGAATGTTTCATAGTATTCCAGCCATGATCATTGCTGCGGAAATTGCTTTTCTCGGTTTCAAAAGTGATTCCATGATCACCAAAGGGTTGATGGCTGGTGGAGTCGGCCTCGGTTTTCTTTCTCATCTGGTTCTTGATGAAATTTACAGCGTTCAGTGGAATGGAATGACAGTTCGTTTAAAGAAATCATCCGGGACTGCAATAAAAATGATTGGAAAGAGATTTGCCCCCAATATTGTCACTTATTCTCTGTTAATGGTTTTAACTTATGCTTCTCTTGTGAGTGTTGGGATTATTAAAGACCCTGCGTTCCTGCCTGGAAAATCAAGCACCCCTATTCTTCAACACGCTACAGAGGATTTCCCTGATTTTGAATAAGGTAGGATAAACAATAACAAGGAAATAAAGCGATGAAGATAGCAGGCGTTCAAATGGATATTTCTCTGGGAGAAGTTGAGAAAAATCTGGGCCGAATCCTACAGTACATAAAAGAAACGCGAAACGCAGGGGCAGAACTGACTGTTTTTCCTGAATGTGCAGTCACCGGGTATTGTTTTGAAAACTTTGAAGAAGCCGTTAAGTGTGCTCAACCAATTCCAGGCCCCATCACCAATGCAGTTACAGATTGCTGCAAGGAATTGGGTGGCTTTGTTGTTCTTGGAATGCTCGAACTTGCAGATGATAAAATTTATAATGCAGCCGTTTTAATCAGTTCAGAAGGTGTTGTTGGATCTTATCGAAAAATTCATCTCCCCTACCTCGGCGTTGATCAATTAACCACTTTTGGCGACCGTCCTTTTGAAGTTCACAAGGCAGGTGGTGTGAATATTGGGATGAATATCTGTTACGACTCTTCTTTTCCGGAAGCTGCCAGAATTTTGGCGATTCAAGGAGCTGATTTGATTGCCCTGCCGACGAATTGGCCACCGGGAGCAGAATGCGTTGCAGCAAATACCCTTAACACTCGTGCGATGGAAAACGGCGTTTACTACATTGCAGTGAATCGTGTAGGGGCTGAGCGAGGTTTCTCTTTTATTGGAAGAAGCAGAATCTGTGATCCTTCCGGGAATACTTTAGCGACTTCAACCGGAACTGAAGAAGAAATTCTGTATGCGGAAATTGATCCTGAAAAAGCTCGAAGAAAACATATCGTTCGAGTTCCCGGCCTTCATGAAATTGACCGGATGGCAGATCGTCGCCCGGATATGTATTCCCCCCTCTGTGAACCACATCAACTCAAACGTCCGGGCCGAGAATAATTTTCCAGGATTCTTTCCAAGTCTGTCTGTTTTTTGCCAAGCCTCTTGATCTTTCTGTTAAGGGCTGACAGACTGGAATTGGACGATGGAGTTCTTCTTCTTCAAAATTCCAAATTTTCTTTTCAACTTGCAGACTGGAATAACACCTATGACTTCTTTTGCACCCGCCAGAATAATTGCTCTCATTGCACTCGTAATATTTGCTTCCATTGGGCAATCCAGTATATTTGCTTCAGAGAATGAAGTTCTTGATATCGGTTCACGTCGGGAACTGTTTGTTGATGATTACCTCATTGATCAACTGAATGGAAAAGCAACACAACGTCTTCATCACCCTGTCCCTCGCGAAATTGTGATCAAACATGAAGAGGACTGGGAGGGAACGGGCACAGGGTATCACAGTATTTTTAAAGATGGTGATATTTATCGGATGTATTATAAAGCCTGGCATCTTGATCTTTCCAATAAAAAACTTGATACAGGCAGACATCCTATTTTTTGCTGTTACGCAGAAAGCAAAGATGGAATTCATTGGACAAAGCCGGACTTGGGAATTCATGAATACAAAGGATCCAAAAAGAACAACATTATTTTATATCCCGGGCAATTTAAAAGTGTGAATATGGATCCAGGTCATCCTGCAATTTTTAAAGATGAAAATCCGAACTGCCCGCCGGAATCACGATACAAAGCCATTCTCAGAATTTTAAAGCCACTTGGTTTGTTAGCGTTTCAATCCGCAGATGGAATCCACTGGTCTCCCATGTCAAATAAACCAGTGATTACTGCAGGAGCATTTGATTCACAAAATCTGGCATTCTGGGATCCGGTTCGCAAAGAATACCGTGCTTACTGGCGGTACTTTTCTAAAGATCATGCAACAGGATTAGTCGGAACATATTCAGGAATTCGAGCTATCAGGACAGCAACATCAAAAGATTTTATTCATTGGGGACCACACACTGATCTGACTTATGTTGACTCCCCTCCCGAACAGCTATACACAAACCAGATTAAACCTTATCACCGCGCACCACATCTGTTGATTGGGTTTCCAACCAGGTATGTTGAACGGGGTTGGACGCAATCGATGAAAGATTTACCTGAACTTGAAGAAAGAAGAGTTCGTTCCAGTGTCAGTGATCGTTACGGCATGGCTATCACGGAAGGGCTTTTCATGGCAAGCAGAAACGCAACTCATTTTAAACGATGGAATGAAGCATTTCTTCCTCCGGGAATCGAGCGAAAAGGAACTTGGCAATACGGGCATCAATATATTGGCTGGCATCTGGTGGAAACAAAGTCTTCATTAACAGGTGGTGCACCCGATGAACTATCCCTTTATTCAACTGAACGATATTGGAAAGGAAAAGGAAGTTGTGTCAGGCGGTATACTCTCCGAATGGATGGATTTGTTTCAATCAATGCGCCACGAGATGGGGGAGAATTGATCACCAAACCATTCAAGTTTGTCGGGAATAAACTTTCTTTTAATTTTTATTCCAGTGCTGTCGGAGGAATCAAAGTGGAAATCCAAAAAGCTGATGGGGCTGTTATTAAAGGATTTAGCCTGGAAGATTGTGATGTCCTGTTTGGAAACAGCCTTGACCGAACTATCACATGGAAAGAAAAAAGTGATCTCAGTAAACTCGCTGGTATGCCCATCCGATTACGGATAACTCTTGATGATGCAGATTTGTATTCGATCAAGTTTGAATAATGTGACAAGTAATAAGGAATCAGCTTAATTTATATGAAAGTAGCTGGATTAAAATTGGAAATGTTCTGGATTGAGGATGAAATTCGTCTCATTTTCGCGGGAATTCGATTTCCTCTTTGCTAAAGACTGACTACAATAACAGGGACGATGAGAATCCTTGTTTTTTTCATCCGTAGTTCAGTTATGATATTAGCAATTGAGGGATTTTAGTTTTTATGATGTCATTGATCAATCCTGTATTACTTTACGGCTTGGCTTTGGCTGTTATTCCAGTCCTTCTCCATTTTCTGCTGAAGGCAAAGCCTAAAAAAATGCTTTTTCCGGCATTAAGGCTTCTGCTGAATCGACAAAAAAGTACTACCAGAAGATTGAGGATTCGACATTTCTGGTTATTGTTATTTCGCATACTTGTCATTGCATTATTAGTTCTCGCCCTTTCGCGCCCTTCTCTCCCTGCAATTGATTATTCTCCGGGCATCTCAGAGATTTTCATAACTGCGATTATTCTTCTGTTGATGATTGCTATCTATTGGGGATTCTCGCGAAAGTGGAATCAGCAGAATTTGGCGGAACAGGTCATCACCAGAAATAAAAATCGTTTGCAATTCTCTGTCGTCCTTTCGGGGCTTCTCCTGGTATTACTTTTGGTAGGTTGGCCTTATCAAAAACGAATTCGGGCAGAGCTAAGCAAACCTCATCCAGATATGGCATTAAATATTCCTGTGGCTGCTGTCTTTATTTTTGATAACAGCCTGAGCATGGATTATCGGTTACAGAATGAAACCCGACTTGACCTTTGCAAAAAAATTGCAGGAAAGCAGGTCGGTAAACTTCCTGCAGGGAGCAGGCTGGGAATTGCTGATCTTTCCAGTAATGAGTCCATTCTTTTTCAGGGAGACCTCAGTACTGCACAATCGCGGATTGATACTCTGGAACTATCCCCTTTCTCGGTTCCTATAAACAGGCGTTTACAGGCTGCACTCAAATTACAGGAAGAAGATTATCGTCGAATCGGATCGGTCAAAACTAAAAGGACCGAATCTAAACAGAAAACAGTGAGCGATCGATTCTCAAGAGAAATTTACTTATTTACGGACCTTTGCAAATCTGCATGGAACGATAAAACGGTTGAGCTGCTTAAAAAAGATCTGGAACGATTGGATCAAATTCAGCTTTACATTATTGATACAGGTGTGGATGAAACCGGAAACTATGCGATAAAAAATATCCACCTTTCTTCGAATACTGTTTCACCCAACGGGCATTTGACTGTCTATTCTGAAGTCGCTGCAACAGGAAACCTGAAAGGACCGGTTCAGGTCGAACTTTTCCTGACTGATAAAAATGGGCAGACGGTTAAACGGGGTGAGCAGATTGTTTCATTTGCGACAGGTCATAGTCTCGAATTACAATTTCCATTGTCCCAAATAAATCCGCCTGTCTCACAGGGAGTTATCAAACTCGTCTCAGGGGATCCTTATTCGCATGACGATTCAAGATATTTCACTGTTGCTGTCAAAGAATTACCACGGGTTCTGGTTGTCGCTGACGAACAAGAGAGTTCGATTTACTGGAAAAATGCTCTTGCTCCCCAGGAATTGATCGAAGCAGGGAAAGCCCGATATCAGGTTGAATTCATGACTACAAATCAACTTGAAACTGCAGACCTCAAGAAATATCAGGCAATATATTTGGTAAAATCATCTGCACCGACTATTGATACTTGGCAGTCCCTACGCGAATATGTTCAAGGTGGTGGAGGGCTTGGCATATTTCTTGGAAACAGGAATGGAAGCCGGGCATTAACTGCTCTTTCATATAATAGTGAAGAAGCCCAGAAATTAATTCCAGGAAAACTACTGGCTGATTTGAATTTTGATCCTGAATCCCTGCTTGATTTTTCCCAGACAGAACATCCCGCTATAAAATTTTTCAGAATCTATACAACAGGTGAACTAACAACCTCCCGTTTTCGACATTTCTGGCTTGTGGAACCTAATGAAAACGGGGAAGTTTTAATCCGTTATACAAACGACCGACAATCTCCCTACCTTATTTCACGGCAATATCAGGATGGGCGTGTTATCTTATTAACCAGTGCGTCTGATCTGGCTGAAGACTGGAACGATCTTCCGCGATCCAGCTGGTACGTTGTCCTTGCAGACCAGTTGACCAATTATCTTTGTGCATCAAAAAATAACCAATTTAATTATCTTCCTGGCCAACCGGTTTCCATCAGGATTAACCCGGAAAGCGATGGAGATCATTTCTTGTTAAGAACACCCGAACAACAACAACTACCAATTAAAAAAGACCCGAAAGCAAGTTTTGTTTTTCTGGAAAAAATGATTGATCCGGGACAATATACTTTGTTTGGTTCTGAAAACAGTCAGTCGGTACTTTATGGATTCAGTATCAATAACCGGATTGAAGAAAGCAATTTCAGTCGCTTGGTTGAAGAGGATCTTGATGAATTTCTTGGAAAAGAACGATATCATTTAGCGCGTAAAGACCTTGAGCTTGAACGAGCGGTCAGCAATCTGAGAATGGGAAAAGAAATGTATTCCGTGATACTGATGGTTATGATTTTCTTTTTTTGTTCTGAACATTTCATGGCAAATTGGTTTTATGGAACCCCTTCAAATCAATTAGAAGAAACAGATTTCTGACAGAGATCGTTCGGGAACAGCATTGGCCGGTTAGAGTAAATTAGTATTAGTGAATACTTACCTGAGTCGTATTGGGATTTGAAAATAGATTCCATTTTATAAATAGATTTCAAAAAATAATGAATTTTGCTGTCGATCCAATTTGGTCCTGGCCTGTTGTGATTTTGAGTTCAACAAGCCTTTTGGTTTGGATATGCTCAACATATCCGTCCCGGATTCGTCATTTGCCAATATCCTCACGTCGCCTCTTGATGGGATTACGTATTCTTTCAACTCTTGCTCTCTGTCTTGCCATGTTCCGACCTTCTCTCCAGTTTAAAGAAACGGAAGAAAACCCAAGTATAATTATCTTCCTGGATGATGCAAGCCGAAGCATGAATATCGAAGATGCTCCTGGTAAGTTAAGTCGAAGGCAATTAACAATTAAACTCATTGAAGATATTAAACCTGAATTAGAAGACCTTAAGGAAAATTATGATATTCAACTTTACGATTTTTCTTCAAGCTGGGATTCAATAGAAAATATTTCCAGTGAAGCGGAAGGAAACCAAAGTGCAATAGGCCATATCCTGAATCAAGTCAGGGAAGAAAGCCTTATCCAGCATGTCTCAGCCGTCTTTTTATGGAGTGACGGAAGACAGCAGGCGATGAATCCATTTAATGAAGATCCAAGAGAGCAATCTCGCTTTCTTGGTCAAAGCCAGATTCCAGTTTATACAATTACTGTTGGAGGTTCCGGGTATTCAGAAGACAGCCTCGATCTTTCTGTTGAAAACCTTGTCACCGATTCTGTTGTGTTTGAAAAAAAAGCGGTTCCGGTTAATGCAACAGTACGAACGATAGGAGCCAATGGGAAAAAACTTATTGTTCGTTTACTGGTTGAAGACAGGACTGGTAAAAAATTGGGAATGAAAGGGAAATTTCGCATCCCACGTCGGAACGATCATTCTAAAGTCTCAATGGAAATCACCCCAACCAGTAACCTGCAAAGCATATCTGTAGAATTAATTTTTGTACCGGACCAGCCGGGCGAATATAAAATTGCAGTTGAAGTTCAATCTATTGATGGAGAAATCAAGAAAGATAACAACAGGAGAGAGACGTTAATTACAGTCAGGCGTGGTGGTGTGCGAGTAGTTTACTTTGATAAGCCTGTTCGACCAGAAGCAAAATTTATTCGGAAAATTCGAACATCTGACAAAATTGAACTCGTCTTTCAGCCTGTTCGCTCTGGTTCGTTTAAAAATATTTCAACGATTGATCCGAATTTATTTGCAAGGAATAAGTACGATGCCTACATTATCGGTGATGTACCGAAAAATGCTTTTAGTAAAAACATGTTGAAAGAACTTGTCAAAAGAGTAAAAGAAGGCGCTGGACTATTAATGACAGGTGGGTTTGAGAATTTCAGCGGAGGTGGGTATGGATCAAGTGGGCTGGAAGCTATCTTACCGATCAAGTTATCCCCACTTCCCCCTCGTTCAGAAAAAAAGAATAAGCAACTTACTCAATCAATCCAGATGATTCCTTCTAAAGGTAAGCAACCCCATTATATTATGCGGCTCACTGAAGGAAAACGGAATTTGACACTTTGGAAAAACCTTCCACCTTTAAAAGGGGCAAACCTTCTTAGAAAAAAAAGTGATTTCGTTCAAGTTCTTGCAGAATCAACAGAGGGAGACCCCCTTCTCTTTTTACAGGAATATGGAAAATCTCGCGTGATGGCATTTGCAGGTGACACCACTTACCTCTGGCACCTTGCTGGTGAAGATGAAATTCATCAGCAATTCTGGCGACAAATGATCCTCTGGTTAACACACAAAGAAATTGATGGTGATAGCAAATTATGGGTTAATGTCTATCCGAGAAATTTTTCACCCGGTCAACGTGTCAATTTATCTTTGGGAGCACGTGATGATAAAGGAGAAAAACTTGATGATGTGGAGCTGACAGCAGAAATCTTGAAACCAAATCTCAAGAGAGAAATTGTTTCCATTCAAAAAGGGAAAGATCACGAATCAGGTCTTTTTGAAGAGACTTCACTACCCGGTGATTATTGG
Organism: Planctomycetota bacterium; assembly: GCA_024277145.1. Lineage (GTDB taxonomy): Bacteria > Planctomycetota > Planctomycetia > Planctomycetales > Planctomycetaceae > JAJRVU01. The sequence goes on along the minus strand of JAJRVU010000160.1, from coordinate 6,593 downwards.
GTCAAGGTCACAGGGAAGAGGAACGGTAAACCGTATGGATTTCCAGCCTGGACTCGATTTATTGTTGACTCTCGAGACCCGGAACTGGAAAACCCTGCGTCTGATCCCAAGCTTATGAATGAAATTGCAGAGCTAAGTGGTGGAGCTTCCATTCCGCCGGAAAAAGTTAAAAGCTTTCTGGCAGATCAAATATCTCAAAACAGTTTTGCAAAGGCTGATTTAGAATACATTCGACAAATCAATTTATGGGATAACTGGCCATTTCTTGGGATTTTTGTCGGATTACTGACGATAGAATGGATAATTAGAAAACGTCGGGGTTTGGTTTGAAATAACTTCGTATTGACTAAAGAAAAGAGTTTAACCTTATGCTCTTTAAAGGCTTATGGATTACAAGCGATTCATGACTCATAAAGATTATATCGAAAAACAACATACGGGAACTTTTTTTCGACGGAAAGCGTCTTCTCTTCTATAATAATAGAGACGCTTAATAAAAAATTAACTCACATGAATTCAATAATGAGTTTAAATAATGGCTGTTGGAACTGATGAAAACTATGTCGATTACGGAGAGTACATCGACTATCAATTACAAAAAACGCAAAACCAGATCAAAGCAACTGATTTTTTCGTTGCGTTGATTGGGATTGTCACGTTTCTTGTCTCTTATCTCCTGATATTTACACTGTTGGATCACTGGGTTGTTCCAGGCGGGTTCAGCAATGGTATGAGGTTGGCGTTACTGGCCGTCACTATTTTGATTTCAGGATCCTGGGTATTCTTTAAAATTGTGATCCCATTCCGAAAAAAAATTAAAACCTTATTTGCAGCAAGAACAATTGAGAGTTCATCTCCTGAATTAAATAATTCATTACTGAACCTGATCAATATTGAACAATCCAGAGAATCTATACGCGGTTCGATTTACAGATCAATGGAAAAGCAGGCTGCTGTCAGTTTGGCAGAAATGGATATCTCACAGGTTGTTGATCGCAAAAAACTGATCAGTCTCAGTTTCAGCCTTTTGGCAGCTGTGGTTTTCTTTTGCCTTTATGCCGTATTTTCTCCAAAAAATATCTCTTTCTGGCGACCTTTGATTCCTTTTGCTGCGGTTGATGTTTCCACAATTACAGAAATATTGTTAGTCGAACCGGGAGATACCGAAGTCATCGCTCAGTCTGAATTACCAATAACTGTTGAACTAAGTGGTAAAATTCCTGAGAACGTTTACCTGTTTTATTCAACTGAAGATCAACAATATGTTGATGAACGTGTTGAATTGAAGTTTGTAGATGAAGGACTTAAACGTTATGAAACCATTCTTAACGGAGAAAATGGCCGCGGCATCTTACAGAATATGACCTATCGAATTGAAGCAGGAGATGCATTTTCCAAAGAATTTCATATTACGGTCAATCGTCCTCCTTCAGTTGTTGTCGAAAAAATTAATTTCAATTATCCCAAATATATGAAATTGACTGACAAGACACAAACAGAAGGTGATATCGAAGCATGGGAAGGAACCAAAGTTAACCTGACTGCGCGAACAAATATCAAAGTGAATTCAGCTACTCTTTACTTTGAAGATGAGGTGGGGTCAAAAATTAAAGCTGAAGAGTTACGGATGGACATAAAAGATGGAAACAATCTTCATGCTGAATGGGAACTTGCTTTTCGTTCTGATGGGACCACTCCCAAATTTTATTATATCGAATGTCAATCAGAAGGAATAAAAAAGGCCAACAAGCCAACAAGATATTCCATTAATATTTTTCCTGATCGTCCACCGGTGATTGTTCTTAAATATCCAACAAGCGATTTGACTGTCCCTTCTAATGCAATTATCCCCCTTCTTGTTGAAGCTGCAGATCCTGATTTCCTGCTCCGGTCATTAGATTTGATTATTGAAAAAAATGGGGAAGTTCTTCCTGCAGGTTTTCCTCTGTTTAATTCGGAATTAAAAAAGAATGTCCGGGTTTCGTATGATTGGGAACTGGAACACCTTGCGCTTAAACCGGGTGATCAACTATCTTTCTGGATCGAAGCAAGAGATAACAAGCAGCCAACGTCAAACAGAACTAACACTCCACGGATGAACCTTGTTGTTATTGAACCTCAGTCTGATGAAGAAGTTCAAGAAGAATTAAATAATCAAAAAGAAGAACAGGAGTTTGAAGCCGAAGAACTAAAGAAGAATGAGGATGCAAAACAAGAACAGGCATCTGATAAAGAACAAAAAGAACAGCCAGAAGAAGAAAACAGATCTGCAGAAGAAAATTCTGAAGAGAAACAACAAGGTGATCAATCAGGAGATGAAGCAGAAAATAATGATAAAAATGGGGACCCGAATGAGAATCAAGATGAAAGCCAACAATCCAAAGGTTCGGGAAATGAAGGAGATGAATCAGACAAATCATCCAAATCAGGTGAAAACGAAAATACTCAGAAAGAATCAGGAGATAGTCAAAGTGAAGGAAAATCTGCAGAAGGAAAAGGAGAAAATGGACCTTCTAAAAAAGCAGATGATGAACAAGCTTTGAAAAAAATGATTGAGAAATATTCCGATAAAGGAAAACAATCAAAGCAGAATTTCAAGCAAAAACAAGATCCAGGAGATCAGCAGAACAAATCATCAGAAGGTAAATCCCAGAAGGAAAACAAACCATCAGAACAAAACGACACTAAAGAGGATCAGGAAAATTCAGATCAGAACAAGCCATCCAACAAGTCCAGGGAAAATCAAAAAGAACGCTCAGAGAACCAGGAAAAATCTTCGGATCAGAAGAAAAATGACCAGAGAAATAATAAGCAGAACGAGCCTGATAATAATCAAGACAAACAAAACAGGGAAAACCCTGATCAAGATTCTAAATCCAACCCGCAACGTGAAAACAAAAAGAATCGCGAGAATTCAGGGGAAAATAATACCAAGAGAGAGAAGCAGGATGATTCCGATTCAAAAAAGAATCCACAGCCAGATCCAGAAAATAACAACGATAAAAACAATAGTGATAAAAATAACAGTGACGAGAATAAAAGTGACAAAGAGCAAGATACTCAATCTCCTTCAAACAGTGAAGAAAAAGGGAAAGGCTCTGAGTCAAAGGAACAAAACAAACAGGGGAATAACGATAACGATAAAGAGAAAGGTTCTTCAGATAATACCAGTTCTGAAAAACAGAATGGAGATGGAGAAAAAACAGAATCAGGTAAATCTTCTTCCCCGGAAGATGGAAATGAAAGCGGAGCCCCTTCTCAGTCGGATAAAAAGAATCAAAAAACAAAAAAAGGGACTGGCGATGAAAAAGGTGAAGCTTCTGCAGGTGATCCTGATGAAGATTCAACCAAAGCTAAGAACAAACTGAAACGGAAAAAGGATGAAAAACCTGCTACCCGTGATCAGGATCCAGACGAAAAAAATAATCAGGACCAAACCAATCAGGCAAAAAGCCAGGAAGATCAAGGCAATAAGAAGAAAGGTTCGAAACAAAACAAAAATCAAAAAAAACAATCGGATAAAAACAAACAGTCTGGTGGAGACAAGAATAAATCTAATCAATCCGGGAAGAGCAAAAAGAACCAGAAAAACAAACCGAAAGAAGGAGATTCAAAGAAGTCCTCGGGTAAGCAAGATCAACAAAGTAATAAAAAACAGAACAATAAAAAGAATGGTAAGCCTGGCCAATCGAAGTCAGATTCCAAAAAACAATCTGGTAAAAAAGGAAAATCTTCTGAGAAAAGTTCTGAGAAAAAACCTAATGATAAAGATGATTCACCTGATGGGAAAAAAGGTTCCAAATCTGACAAAGGTAAATCAGGGGGAAGCAAGCCTGCAAAAGGAGGAGGAAAAAAATCGGGAAAAGGTGGAAAAAAACCGGGGCAAGGCGGTAAAGGAAATCCCGGTAAATCCCAGGGAAAGAAACCGGGTTCAGCAGAGAATTCTAAAGGTAGTAGCGAGAGTAACGAAAACCCGAAATCCGGACCAAGTCCTTCAAATGGTAAAAAACCAGGACAAGGTAATGTTGACGGTGGATCAAAACCTTCAGGGAATAATTTAGATAAAAATGAAAAAAATGGCGTTGGCGGAAAAGCTCAAAATGGAAATAAAAAGCAGGGCAACGGAGGGGATAAACAAGGTTCTACAGAAAATCAAGATGATGAAGCTAACACGGAATTCACACGAAAAGCGGCAAATCTTGTTCTTAAGAAAATTAAAGAAGATCTGAGTCGTGGGAAGGTTGACAAGAAACTATTGAAGGAACTGGGTTGGACTGAAAAGGACATGGCTAAATTTGCAGAGCGATTGAAAAAACAGATTGCAAATCGAAATCAGGAAGAATCACCGGAAAGTCAGGCGAAAAGGCAGCAGTTTGAAGAAATGCTCAAAAATATGAGGCTTCAAAAAAACAGCAAAACCAGAAAAGAGAAACCGGGACGTGTCCTTAGGGATAGTGGCTTCGGAGGCCGAAAAATACCGCTTCCTCCTCAATACCGCGAAGCTTATGAAGCCTATTCCAAAGAAGTCTCCAAAGGGAAGAATAAATAGAGATATTTAAGTGTATTAGTTAAGACTGCTTGCTCTCTCTAAAATCCGACAGATTTTTTCTTCTTTTTGCCTTTTCCAGATTTAGTTGACTTAGCTGAAGAACTCCCTGAACCTTTTCCTCGCATTTCAAAAGTTTCAAGTGACAACGGAATTCGAATTGAAAGTTTTTCGCTATCACTTATCCCTTGGGGATAAAAGAAGATGATCGCAGCTTTTGCATCATTCTTCTCTGCCAGGTAAACGTCTGCCTGATAATTCACCGCTTCTGAATCTTCAAACAGCTTGATTGGCTCTTCGGGATAGATTCGAGTTGAAGTAAATATTTTCTTTTTCACGTAGCCTTTTTTTACAGGAAATTCTTTTGTGTTCCATTTATCAGGATCTGGAAATTCTTCTTTAAGCCCATCAACAAGCCTTTGGGTGACCTCCGAAGTGAAATTAATCGCAATGTCACTCCGTTCATCTTCTTTCCAGAGTGAATCGTTACTGAGTAAATAAATGTAGCAGGGATAACTGCCATCGTTCTCATCAACTTCAACGTCAGTTTTCCATGTCGCTAGAAGTCCGGGAAATTCCACACCAATAAAATTTGGTTGCCTGGGGTCATCCGTTGATTCTTCTCCCTCTTCGGGTTCAGCTGGCGCTCTGAGCAGTTTAAATTGTTCTGGAACTCTTATTGAAATTCCTGAACCTTTCCATTCATCCCTTGAAAGATTGAAATCAATTTTTTCCAGGTGGGCATAATATTTTGCAGTTTCCGTCAGCCCCAATTCGTATTCCTGGGTTCCACAACCCGACACAGTAAATACTAAAAATAGAACTAGCAAAGTATTAAAAAAGAAATGAATTTTATGCGACATGAGTTTTGCCTGTTTTTATATAATATCTAAAGTGGATTTGTCCAAGTGGGGTCTATTCTCGTTTGTTTTGAACGACGAGTCAATTGTTTAACGGCTTTTCTGGAAAAGAAATAACCCTTGAGATAATAACGCAGTTGAAAATATCTCTATTAGCCTGATTCAATCAGTTTTTTCAGCCTTCGAGGAATAATGACGAAATGCATAATTGCAGAAGCAATTAAAAGGATAAAAGCTGTCAGAAAACATGCTGTATTATAAGCTTCACGAAAGCTGCTATAGCTAACACCTCTACGATGAAGAGAATAAATCCATTCAAATAGTGCCGGTGTAACAAAAATAACAATAAGGGCTGCAACCGGGATTGTTGCATTCTTCAGAAAAAGGGTCATCGTTACCAAAATGTGAATAGCAAAAAGCACTATGCTCACTCCAAACCAAAACTCCGGTTCGGATAGAATATTGGATAAGTTCTTACCCAAATGTAAAAACAATCCAACATAACTAGAGGAAACTCCTGGTCTCGTGATATTGATAGGTTGTGGAAATAATAGTTCATAAAGAAACATAAGGAAGATAGATGCAACTAATAGGCCAACTGCAGGAATCAACCCTTTGAGATTTCCCAAGGCCTTGAAATAGATTTTTTTTCGATGAGATCCGGGAACCATATAGAGAAGGCTTAAACCGCGGGATTTGATTTCCTGGCTGAATATATTTGAAACATGGTATATCGATTCTAATACCCCTCCCCATAAGGCAATGCCAGCAATGATAAATAGCACCTCATAAAAATTTCGATAGCTATAAAAATTATCAAAAGGAAAATAATACATAAGCCCAATAGTAATCGTTAAAAGAATTGGAATCAGGTACAGTATAGTTTTCAATCGCCACCATTTTTTTCCCCCTGCCTGAAAATGGAAATCTTTCCAGACAGACGCATTTCCTGTAACGCGAAGAGATTCCCGATTGAGATGAAATCGTTTCTTTTTCCTGAAGAAATTGGCAAAACGATGGGTGAACGGGATACCTCTTTCAGGTTGATCACTTTTCACAAAATAAGGAAACAGGATTCTTGCAGAGATAAAAAACAGGAAGGAGAGAACAAGATAGAAGTAGAAATAAAACCCAAAGTAAGGAAGAATTGCTTTAGTGCGGTACAGATTTTCAAAATAAACAACAGG
>JAJRVU010000159.1 GCA_024277145.1 Planctomycetota bacterium | reverse complement strand
CTGCGCTGGCGAATAAATATTGAACAACTTTGAAGGGGAACCTGATGAAACCAACTGAACTGATGATAAAAAGTTTTTGTTTCTTTCTGCTAGGAACAGTCTGTTTTCTGTTACCTGCAGAACAGCTTAGCGCTGATCCTGGTTTTTCGCCAAATACGTCAATGCTGGATGAATTGACTATCCCATCAACTGGACGAAGCAAAAGATCATCCAGTACAGATTCCAATATTGATTCCAATGGTGATTCCAAAGAAATCTTTCCGGGGCAGACAATTGTTATTGCGGACCTGAAGGGACCGGGGATCATCAAACATATCTGGAATACTTCTGCATCATTAAATCCTTATTCGCTACGGGCACTTGTAATACGAATTTATTGGGATGGTTCTGAAAAACCAAGCGTTGAAGTTCCTTTAGGGGATTTTTTCGGGGTTGGTCACGGTACAAAAAAAGATTTTCAATCCATGCCTGTGGGGGTTTCTTCATTTGGTCGATCTCGAACTTGTTTCTGGAGAATGCCTTTCAATAAGAGTGCAAAGGTTACTATCTCCAATGAATTGCCCGGCTTTGGACCTGCAGCATTTTATTATTATGTTGATTGGGAAAAAGTAGAGTCACTTCCGAAAGAGATACTGTATTTTCATGCAAGATATCATCAACAAGCTCCTGCAAAACCGGGAGACCATGTCATCCTTGATACTAAAGGAAAAGGGAATTATATCGGCACGGTTTATTCCGCCCTTCAGGTTAAGAGTGGTTGGTTTGGAGAAGGGGACGATCGGTTCTTTATTGATGGTGAAAAAGTTCCTTCCATTCAGGGAACAGGAACAGAAGATTACTTCGGCGATGCCTGGGGATTTCGTGAGTTTGCAGGTATGTTTCATGGGGTCACTCTTTATGAAGGAGTACTCGCAGGGGATCGGGTGACAGCTTATCGCTGGCACATTCCCGATCCAATTCGATTCGAAAAGTCACTGAAATTTTCGATGGAACATCGAGGTTCGGTTTTCGACAGAGATGGAAATAGCCTTTCCAGTTCTGGTGAACGGGTTGATTGGGTCAGTTCTGTTGCATTCTGGTACCAGACTCCGATTACTTTTTCAGAGGTGGGATTGCCACCTGCCAAAGAAAGGGTTCCACCTTACCGGATCAAGCTGGCTTCTACTTTAAAGATGAAAGCAACACCGGACAAAGCAAAAAAGGATGATATCAGGGTTGTCTACTTTCAACCGGAAACAGGTGACGGTGAAATTGAATTTGAGTTTGATGTTAATGAATCTGGAACTTATAAGTTTTCTGCTATCCTTGCGGATTCTGTTTTTGGAAGCCGATACCAGCCTATGTTGGATGGTAAACCTGCCGGACCTGTTTTGGATATGAACAGCAAAGGGGGCGATTGGTCTGAGTATGTCTTTGGCGTTTTCAAACTTGAAAAAGGAAAACATGCATTCAAGCTGAAGGGAAAAGGGGCTTCTCCCAATATGAGACCTTCACTCCCACCCAAATTTGCAGTAGGGATTTCAAGTTTAATGTTATTACGCCTTGAAGACCTGGAAAAATAAAATAATTTCGATATAGAAATGCAAAATTCTAAACGAGCTTTTCTTTGAAAAATTCTTCGCCAGCTTTTAAGGCTTCCGAGATTTTTTCAGGGAATTTACCGCCAGCTTCTGCAAGGTCAGGACGACCGCCACCTCCACCGCCAGCCACTTTTGCAGCAACACGGATGCAGTCGGAAGCTTTGATATCGCGTTTTACTAAATCTTTACTGACTGCTGACAGGAAGGCAACTTTTCCATCGATCTCGGCTCCTAGAATAATGGCAACAGATTTCACTTTCTTCCTGAGTTGATCTGCAAAATCTCGGAGGATTTCTCTGGAAGCATTTTCAGGAGAGTATGCAATAATTTTCACTCCGTCCAGTTCAGGGGCGTTACTAATCAGTTCATCAACAGTTCCTGAAACGGATTTCGAAGATTGATCTGACAATGTTTTTTTTGCAAATTTTAGTTCATCCTGAAGGGCAGAAACTTTTTTCGACAGATCTTCAGGCAAAGGAGTCTTTAGCAGAATGGCTAAATCTGAAAGAATGCTTTCTGCTTCACGGAATTTTTGAAGGGCTTTTGGTCCGGTCATAGCAGAAATTCGTCGAACCCCTTTAGCAACGGGTTCTTCTCCAACAACTTTGCAGAAACCAACCTGTCCGGTGTTTGATAAATGTGTTCCACCACAGAATTCGATACTATAGTCACCCATTTGTACAACGCGAACTTTGTCAGGATATTTCTCCCCGAATAAAGCCATTGCACCGAGTTTTTTTGCGTCTTTCAATTCCATCACATTTGTGGAAATATCGTTTCCATCTGCAATGCATTGATTGATTTTATCTTCAATCAACAGAATTTCTTCTTTTGATAATGAACTTCCATGTGCAAAATCAAAACGAAAGGCATCTCCTTCCACTTTAGATCCCCGTTGGGTTGCTCCTTCTCCAAGAGTTTCCCGTAGTGCATGATGAAGAAGATGAGTTGCAGAGTGTGCACGGCGGATTGCCTGTCTTTGTTCTGTTTTTACATTCATCTGAACTTCAAGGCCGATTTTCAATTTCCCTTTGGTGAGGTGACCAATGTGAATGAAAAGGTCTCCATGTTTCTGGGTATCACTCACTTTAAATTCAGTATCAGAAGTTGTGATCGTTCCGGTATCTCCTACCTGTCCACCGGATTCTGCGTAGAAAGGAGTTTTATCACAAACCAGTCCGACTGCCTGGGCATGCCCGATTTCAACAAGCTCTTCAATGAGTTGGTCGTTTGTAATAATTCCGATCACTTCTGCTGAAGAATCTAATGTTTCATAACCGAGAAATTCCGTGGCCCCTGATGTTTTTCTCAGTGCATCAAGCGGACCTTCCGACATGACTGAATCAGCAAAATTGCCTTTGCCACTGGTGAGAACATGAACCTTCATCAAGTTTTCAAACTGGTTTTTGTCAACTTGAAGGTTATGTCGGGCTGCCATCGTTTCTGTCAGCTCAATCAGAAAACCTTCCTGTGTGTGAAGGTTAAATGCATCTTCCCCGGAAATTGTTGAGGAATTACTTTTCCTGGCT
>JAJRVU010000158.1 GCA_024277145.1 Planctomycetota bacterium | reverse complement strand
CAATGACTTCCCCTTTTTCTTTTTTATCTTTCAGGGAATCAATGCTGAAACTGTATGTCTCTCCATGCGACCAGATCACAATCATGCCATTATTTTCAACAGAACGATCCGGAACGGTTTCCTTGAACATTTCCAGAATGTTTTCCTGATCACTTTTCCAGAAAACAATTTCTCCGGGACCAAAAGAAGCTTTCCCGGGTCTATCGGTGCCTTTGTAATCAAGTTCTACGGTTTCATTTGTTTCCTGGCCCATTAGATTGACCGAAAAATTCAGGTTCAGGGCCGGAAGGTATCGTACGACACTCCGTGAATGAAAATTGACGATTTCAATTTTTGTTCCATCCTGATCATAGATCACTTCTTCAGGATGATCCCACGGCTTGGATAAATCATCATTTCCTATCAAGGAATTCATTTTGCGAACGATTGGGAACGGAGCCAGATCATTCCAATTGTAGGGTCCGGGAGTAAATCGAACTTTGAAAGGTTCAGGTCTTCCCGGAATTCCGGTAAAAAGCAGATACCCCTGTGCAGTGTCGGAGGCAATCTGATTCGATTGTTGATCCAGAACCAGAAGTTGGGAATTGATGCTCCCTCGATAACTGATTGCAGAGCCAGCTAGTAATGTGAGCAAACCAATATGGGTAATGACAAAACCTGTTTGATGTTTTTTCCAGGGATACCGGATAGCAGCTGCAAAGAAGATATTCATTGCAAGTAATGCCATCAGGAAGCTGAAAGATTTGGTGTGATAAATCCAGAATCGAACGGCAGCAGTTCCACTATTGGATTCTACAAAGGTTGCAATTGCCAATACAAAAGCAACGGTGGAGATCAACACAACCGCTAATTTCAGAGAGGCAAAGAATTCAAACCACCAGTAAAAGCAGCGGGTTACAAATGGTTGATCAGGACGATAAAATTTGGGAGCAGCCATTTAATCCATCTCTATTATTATCAGGAGCCAAAAAATGGTTGGATTATTCATTACAAAAGCAGTTAAGTAGTACCAGTTTCTCAGGAGCAAGTTTTTGAATGATCATGAGATCAACTGCAACAGGTGGGATTATCTTGGTGGAAATTGTTCCAATATCACAAATTTGGAAGCTTGCTTATCGGGATCAAAATCAGAGCCAGATAATGGCCTGAATCTTTCTTCAATAAGACTTCCATACATGGGTGGATTATACGGTTAGTAGTGTAGTAAAGTACAGAATCAGTTGCTTCAAATTGCAGAAAATACCATCCTTCTTTGTCCAGAATTGAAAAAATGACTTCTCAAACAAGAGAAATGGTGCTGGTTCATAATTCAGTCTTATGAAAATGGGAAATCAATTTGCAGGACAGTTACGGACTGCTGGCAGAAAAGCCGGATCAGGTTTGTCTGAAGCGAGTAATTTTGACATCGAATCGAACCCGTTAAGGGACAGTGAGTTCGAAACATTTCAATACAAGATTGAAATTCAAATTCTCTTTCTCTTCACCTCGGTAAGTGTTCTAACTTGGTAATAATTCCACGTGAAAATAGAGAACTGAGGGGGGAAATTCTAATTTTAAGGATTACTGGCACGCGGGATGCAATATTGCCTGAGAGTTCCTGATAACAGGATTGATCGCTTTTTCAACATTGAAAAACTGGTATTGAAAGTAAGGGTAATGACTCCATAAACAGAGGCAATTATCCTGAATTAATATCAAACGGAACCAGAGAGAAAACTCATTCAGGAAGAATGGGGAATATAGGACAGGTGCATTTATTTGCAGATATATTGTAAATTGTACGTAACCTGTTGAATTAATTACAATTAGGCAGGCATGGAGGCCTGAACATGAACTATACGAGCAAGTGCTTATTCGCACGTCTTCAAATTTCTTCAAAAATTCTTTCCTCTCCTCCTCTTCCGCATTTGTTGAATTGAAACTTCAACAGCTTTGCAATTTTCTCTTCTCATTAAAAACTGGCAATAACACTGCTTCCGGAGAAAAGTTAAGTCTCCTCAGAATGCGGTTCAATCGAATTTTGAGATCACTTTCAAGTGATCCAATCAATTCATATAAAAAATAAAGGTGGACTGAGAATGTCAACTTATTCGTTAGTACTTTTGATCTCGACCGTTTCGGCTTCTCCCGTTTCAGCAAATCCTAATGGTGAACTTTTAGAATTCACAGCAACCTGGTGTGGACCTTGTCAAAGAATAAGCCCCATGATTATGCAATTAAAAAGAAGTGGATGGCCTATCCGAAAAATTGATGTCGATAAAAATCCTCAACTGGCCAAACAATACGGAATTACAGCGATGCCTTCGTTTGTACTTGTGATTAATGGCAAACCTCTCCTGAATGAGAAAATTGTAGGAGGGGCGGACGCAAAAACATTAATGAATTTAATGAAGCGAATTCCAAGAACAAGTAGAAATAGCCTTCAAAATAAGAAAAGTGTTCCTGTTTTATCCGTGGCAGAGGGGAAATCATCAGACAAAAAAGGATTTGTATTTCCCTGGGGAGGCAAGAAGAAAAAAACTTCTCAGCAGATTATTATTGAACATAATGAAGAGGAACCAGAAGTTGTTCTCATTTCGGATAATCCAAATAATAAAAAAGAGCATGTCCTGAAAATGAAGAAACTGGCCCATTCTTCAACAGTTCGATTAAAAGTGGAAGACAAAGCAGGAGTGAAATACGGAACAGGAACAATCATTGAAAACCGGGATGGTTTTCTGGTTGTTTTAACCTGTGGTCATGTTTTACGTGGTGTAGCCAATGCAAAAATCAAAGTTGATTTATTCACGGATGATGGGTTAAAAACTGTTACTGGCAAACGGATCACTCATAACATGGAATCCGATGTCGGTTTGATTTCCGTCAAAACAAATATTGAAATGCCTGTTGTGAATGTTGCTTCCATTAGTGATGCAGCGAATCGTGGAGATGCCTTGTTCAGTGTCGGTTGTGCTGGCGGAAAAAGTCGTACAGTTGAAGAACATAAGGTGACTTCCATCAATCGATATCATGGTCCTGATAATGTTGAATGCTCGGGCGTTCCTGCTGTGGGTCGATCGGGTGGTGGTTTGTTTAACCAGAATGGCGAGATTGTCGGAGTTTGCAGTGCTGCTGATCGCAAAGAAAAAAGAGGGATTTACGCAGGGCTAGAGCCGATCCATCAGATTCTTAAAAAATCAAAACTGGATGAATTACTTCAGGAAAAAGGATTGGCTTCCATCGACTTACCCAGTGAAGGGATTCAACCTGATTTTGAAATTGATGTTGAAGAAAAAAATGCTCCTAAGAAAACAGTTTCTCGTGAAACTTCTGTTCAGGATATTAATGAGCTTGTGAAGATGGCAGGAGAAAATGCGGAAATTGTTTGCATCATACGACCTGCCAATCAACCCGCTTCGGAAAGTCGCGTCATTGTAATCAACAAAGCGAGCAAAAAACTGATGGAATATCTGACAGGAGATGTACCGGAGGCATCGTCCCGAGTGACAGTGAGTAAAGAAGCAGTGAGTAAAGAAGCAGTGGGTAAAGAAACAGTGAGCAAAGAAGCTGTTGATGGCCGTACTTTCAAGCCTGTTATTAAGAAGCAGACTGAAAAACGATGGGTTATAAAAAAGAACAAGAGTGAGCATTTGAAGCCAACATCAAAATTTGTCAGAAAGCCGGGGCATAAAAGATACCGAATGTCTGCTGGATTTCTGAATTCCCTATAAGAATAAGACCAATTTTACCAAATTAAACTCATTTTAAAATAATTGAACCGGAACCGGAATTTCCTCTATTGAGGGGTTCAGGAATTGACTAGAATCCCCGTTCACCTGATTGATTACAAATGAAATTTCAAACAGGTTGAATATTAAATGGATTTAAATATAGAGATGATTTATCAGTAGCAGATTATGAAATCTCGTTTTCAGATAAAGCATTGAATAGCCTGTTTGTTAATGATTAACAACAGACATATACATGGAGGTATTCGAAATGAATTCATCCCCGGGTGGTCCTATCGCCATCCTTTTTATGATGGTTCCTTTAATTGTTGTTCCCTTGATTGCAATTTTCGGAATTCCCAATTTGCCAACCAATTTTTCTTCAGCAGCAACAGAAGAATCTGCTATTCAGTTTGATAATCTTCAGGAAGAAACAGGTGTCGGAGATTCCTCTGCACATCACCATTCGGAAGCACCTGCTTTTGATGATGAAGTCTCTGAATTTGAAACGGATACCGAATTCACGACAGCGAATGAAAATTTCGAACGTCAATCATCGAATCATCATGATGATGATCACGGCCATGATGATCACGAACATGGTGATCACGAACATGACAAGCATGGTCATTCTCATAAGAAACGCAAGAAGAACTGGACCCCACCATCCGAAGCATTGGAAGGTTGGAATGTTGATTCTTCCAAAGAAAAAAGTGATCCGAATAAGTTTCGTCAAAAGTATGATGACGAAGAAGATGGTTTCCAACCTCAATCCAAAAGATCAAAAAATGGAATGCTCTCTCGCAGAAATCAGGAAGATGTGGATCAATTGAATTTCGGTGATTCTTTTGATTCAAACGGATCAGAAGAAAATGGAAATGAAGAGGATGACTGGATTAATGATGAGGCTTTTACAAACGCCAATCCACTGACTTTAAAGACAGCAGAAATTAAAAAACAGCCCGCATCAGGGAAGGGTTCCCAGACGGAATGGTCGAGAGCGATAAAAAAATTGCGATCCTATGGAATTAAAAATTATCAAATGGTTCCCGGCAGTGATCCGGGCGAATTCCTTTTTCGTTGTGCAACGGTCTCTCGAAGTAATTCACGGCTTGTCTTTCGTTTTGAAGCGGAAGCAACAGAACCTCTGGCAGCAGTTGCGGATGTGTTGAGACAGGTTGAAAAATGGAATCAAGGACAGAAATAAGACATCCCTGATAAAGGGGCTTCTCAATTATTATAAGGTGAAGAGAGTATGAGCTGGGGAATTCAGAATTCATTCTCCACGTTGGAACGAAGAAATCTCTCACAGATTTCTCATCTTTCGCCATTATTTCAGCATGAAAAATCTGAAACATCTATCAGGAAATATTGGCTTCGATCTGGAAGCCGATTGAAATCTTCCGAACAGGTTGTTGATTCTGTAGAACCGGTTAACCATTTTCGTTCTCCCAAAATGGCGAGAGTGGAAGCAGCCCTGTTTATTTTAGATTCCTCTGTATCACCCCGAAAATTAGTACAACTTGCGACATTGGCAGACCAACAGGAATCGCTTGAACTCATTGAACAGTTGAATTGTTCTTACGAAGAAATGGGCTCAGCGTTTCATATTGAACGAGTTGCAACCGGGTATCGAATGTTGACGATTCCTAAAGTGGTTCCCTGGCTGGATAAATTACATCGCCGGCAAAGCGAGTTAAAACTTTCTGCTTCTGCTATGGAAACCTTAACCATTATTGCCTATCGCCAGCCAGTAACACGGGCAGATATTGAAGTTGTCCGGGGAGTTCAATGTTCTGAGATGCTCAAGCAGCTTTTGGAAAAGGGGTTGATCCGAGTTGCTGGTGAAGAGGATACTTTGGGACGACCTTACCTGTACGATACAACTCGAAAATTTCTCGAAATGTTTGGCCTGAAAAATCTAAAAGATATGCCTATGGCTGACCAGCTTCGCGAGCCTGCAAGTAAAATAATAAAGTCTGGAAGCAAATCGATTTCTGAAAATAGCACAGATCCAGAAGAGACAATAGAAAATGAAGCCGTCCCGGAAGATAAGGACGAAAATCAAGCAGCTTGAATTTTCTTGATGACTGTTTTCCAAATCTCATCTGAAATCTCATTGATTGTTCGAGGTTCAGAATCCTCTTTTCCCTCAACACCAACCGGCACAACTGTCCAATCCTCAGATTGATCTGCAAGGGTTATATAAACGTCTCGAACTGAAGCGAGGTATTCACTGTCTGCTTCTTGTAAATCTGCTTTTGAGTCCGTATAAGTCCGTTTCTGTTTTCTCGCGATGAGATTTTGCGAAAGCGATGAAGTGATATCGAGCAAGATCGTTAAATCTGTTTGGGGAAGTCCATTAATTTCGAATTCGATTTTCCGGATTTTCTCGATCAGGTCTGATTGCTCGTCACCGGAAAGCTTTGATCCCTGATGAGCAATATTGGAAGAAACATAACGGTCCAGAACAACTACATCATTCTGTTTGAGAAGCTCCAGGAGCATCGGTTTCGATTCAAATCGGTCACCTGCATATAAAAGAGATGCCAGAAACGGATTCACTTCATCCAGGGAACCGAATTTTCCATTCAGGAAATCACCAATTGCAGAACCAAATAATGTTTGATCGTATTGCGGGAAACTGACAAGTTCACTTGAGAAACCATTTTCTTTCAAACGGTCTGTCAGGATTTGAGCTTGCGTTCCTTTTCCTGAGCCATCTATTCCTTCAATTGCAATTAATAAAGCCACTGTAAAACCAATTCTCAGGTAGTCGTTATAGAAAAAATAATCAGTAAAAATCAGGAAGATGCCAGTATGGATTCAGGCTGAATTACTGGTGATTGATTAATCCGCTCTGCAAGAAGAAAATCACGATTTGCTTTTTTGCCGATGACATGAATCAGCTTTCCAACATCATTTTCTGATCCGGGAACCATAACCGGGGCATATCGACGATCCGTTCCCCGAATCATTCCCTCGGTATCGGATTCCACTCGTTCAATCAGCACTTCAAGGTCCGATCCTTCAAGTGTCTGGTAGTATTGGTAAGCAAGATCGCGTTCCACTTCAGTTAATTTCTGGCAACGTGCTTTTTTAATTTGAGGATCCACTTGATTTTCAAATTCAGCAGCAGGAGTTGATTTTCGGGCACTGAACGGGAAAATATGCATTTTCATAAACTGAGCACGTTTGCAAGTAGTGATGGTTTCTTCGAATTCTTCATCTGTCTCACCGGGAAATCCTACAATTACATCGGTTGTGAAAGAAGGATTCACAAGTTGTTCCCGCATTCGTTCCGTTTTTTCAAGAAATCGCTCGACATAATACCTTCTTCTCATTCGGCGAAGAACCGAGTCCGATCCACTTTGTAACGAAAGGTGAAACTGTGGGCAAAGGTGTTCGCAATCGGCAGCGGCTTTGATGAAGTTGTCATTCACTTCAGCAGCTTCGATACTGGAAAGCCTGAGTCGCCAGTCTCCTGGAATTTTATCGAGTTTCTGGAAGAGGTGCCAAAGCCGAAACGGCGGGAACCCTGATTTTTCTCTTGTTGTATCAACGCCGAAATGTCCAACATGAATTCCGGTTAAAATAATTTCTTTGTAACCATTGCCAATTAATCTTCTTACTTCTGCTTCAATATCTTCGGGTGATCTGCTTTGAAGTCCCGGTCTGACTTTTGGAATAATGCAATAAGTGCATTTCAGAAT
The DNA here is from genome assembly GCA_024277145.1 of Planctomycetota bacterium. Taxonomy (GTDB): domain Bacteria; phylum Planctomycetota; class Planctomycetia; order Planctomycetales; family Planctomycetaceae; genus JAJRVU01. The sequence continues at coordinate 4,719 of JAJRVU010000158.1, read as the reverse complement.
GCAGCCATCCTGTATTTTAACATAGGCTCTTTTACGACCATCGAAATGACTGATCCCTGTTGGAATATCGACGATTCCCAATCGGTCCAGAACATCGGGAATTTCTCTTTTATCTGTGACGACTTCAAAGACATCTGGTAATGCTGCAACGGCTTCCGGGTCTCGTGTTGCATAACAGCCCATTACAATGGTACGCGTTCCGGGATTATTGCGAGAAAGTTTTCTAATTTCTGATCTCGATTTGGAATCCCCTGATGAAGTAACGGTGCATGTATTTACGAAACAAAGGTCCGCAATTTCTCCCTCTGCTGCTTCCACATAACCATTTTGCAGAAGTGCTTCTTTGACCAATTGGGTCTCATATTGATTAACTTTACAGCCGAGCGTGACCATTCGGCAGGTTCGTTTATTCATTGAATTCTGATTTTCATTCCATCTGGAGCAGAAGAAAAATTAGAGAGTGATCCCGAGATTTATCTCGAAAAGCATTATAACATCAACTTTGTTGAATATAATGGAAGTTACCCCATGTTCTTTCTCAGTGAAGAGAAAAATTATCGGACTTCCAGGTCGAATTAGGGCAATTATACATACGATATAGAAGGTTTAAATATGATCCAAAATAAGCCAGGTTACAGGTTTTTACGCTTGTTGATCGTTTTGATTTTTTTATCAGGTTTTGAACAAAGGCTCCAGGCAGAGGATTCTTTCTCCCATGCGGTGGTTGCGACGGATCATCCATTGGCGAGTCAGGCGGGTGGTGAAGTGATGAAAAAGGGCGGGAATGTCGTGGATGCTGCAGTGGCTTCATCGTTTGCATTATCTGTTGTTCGTCCGGAAAGTTGTGGTATTGGTGGTGGTGGGTTCATGATGATATGGAATGCATCCAATCAAAAATCGTATGTGATTGACTACAGGGAAGTTGCTCCGGGGTTATCAAAGCCTGATCAATTTTATACAAACGGTGAGAAAAATGAATATCAGGATTCTCCCAGTCGAACCGGACATCGTTCGGTTGCCGTCCCGGGAACAGTTGCAGGGCTTTGTTATGCCGTCAAACATTTTGGAAGGCTTCCTCTCGAAGAGGTGATTGCGCCTGCAATACGGTTGGCAGAGAAGGGGATTAAGGTTGATGGTTTTTTCATGCATGTGCAAAAAGATCTTCTAAAAGAATTCAAGCAGTTCCCCGGGTACCAATTGCGTTTTCATTCTCTCTGGAAGGATTATCTGAATTCTGGAAGCGTGTGGAAAACTGGCGATGTTTTTTATTCGCCACAATTGAAAGTTCTTAGACTGATCCAGAAAGAAGGTGCAGGCGGTTTTTATTCCGGGGATGTTGCAGTAAATATTGTTCGTGAATCATACAAAGGGGGCGGGTTGATAACTGAAAATGATTTACTCAATTATAAACCTGTCATGAGAAAATCAATAAAAGGATCTCTTAACGGATTTGATGTTCTGGGAATGCCACCACCTTCCAGTGGAGGAGTAACTATGATCGAAATTATCAATATTATGAATAGCTGGTTCAAGAAAAATCCCGGACAGGATTGGGACCGTTATTCAATGGAAGATCCGGAATCCCTCCAGGTATTAATTGAAGCGATGAAGTATGCGTATGCAGATCGGGCTTCGTATCTGGGAGATCCTGATTTTGTGAATGTTCCTGTTCAAATGATGATTTCTTCGAAACATGCAAAAGAAATTGCTGCGAAAATTAAAATTGAAAAAACAGAAAGCTGGGAAAAATATGGTTCAACTATCCCGGTTAATGATTCCGGAACAAGCCATATTTCTGTCATGGATGCATCGGGTAATGCCGTTGCTTGCACGGAAACAATCAATACGCATTTTGGAAGTTATGTTGTTGTGCCGAAGTATGGAATTGTTTTGAATAATGAAATGGATGATTTTACTTCTCAACCCGGAAAGCCAAATGCATTTGGATTAATTCAAAGTGAGGCAAACAAAATTCAACCCGGAAAAAAACCTCTTTCCAGTATGTCGCCGACAATTCTGGTGAAAAATGGAAAAGCAGTTTATGTTGCAGGTGCATCGGGGGGACCAAAAATTATCAGTTCCACATTACAGGTGATTTTATGGATGGTTCTGCATCAGAAAAGTCCGGAAGGAGCAGTTGGAAAACCGAGACTTCATCATCAATGGCTGCCGGATCAGCTTTTTCTGGAGGAAAAACTCTATGAGAAAACAGCTGTTCTATTCAAACAAAAAGGACATCAAGTTCAAAAATTATCATCAATTGCAGCTGTCCAGGCGGTTTCGCGAACTGTTGAGGATAAATCAGGGCAGATTCAATTATCAGGCGCAAGTGACCCAAGAAAATGTGGATCTCCTGCCGGTTATTAGCTTGAGGTGAATTAGCTGTCAGAATTTTTACTGTCAGAATTATTACTGTCAGAATTATTACTGTCAGAATTATTACTGTCAGAATTATTACTGTCAGAATCGTTTTTATTTGGTCGTCTTCTGGGTGGGCGATTCCCTCGACGTGGTCTTCTTGGTTTATCTGTCGAGCTTTCTGTTTTCACAGCGGTTGCTCTTGAACTGGCTGAGCCAGGTAACATGTAAGAAATGGCTTCTTCCCATGTCGGAACATCTTTGTATTCGGGAACCCTGGTGACTTTATTTTCTGATTTTGGAGAACGGTCATCACGAGAAGTAGCTGGTTGGTCTGCCACTCCATCAGTTTCTGGTGAGTCAGAATCATCCTGATTAGGAGTTTGTTGAACTGGCTTGCGTCTTCTTCTTGTTCGATTTTCGCTTTTTCTTCTTTGAGGTTTTTCTTCTGTCTCTTCATCCATAGAGTCAAAGTCACCGTTTAAACTGAGTTCGTCTTCTTCAGATTCAGCCGGTTTTTCTTCAACAGCTTTGACTGCATCTTGAGAGGGTTTTCCGCGTCGTCTTCGTCTTCGGCGAGGGCGTTTTCTTTTTTCTTCTTCAGGCTCATCCTGATCTGAAGAACCGGATTCGGTACCAGCACTATCCAAAGATGAACCAAATTCGACTTTTTATTCATCAAGAATTCCAAGGCCAAATCCTTCGTCGTCCATTGATGATTCGTTTTTGGAATAACGACCTGCTAAAGGATTCTTCTTTGCAGGTTCCTCTGCAACTGCATCCTGAACTTCAGTAATTTCTTCGTCATCTTTTAATTTGACAACAATTTCATTGACTTCATCATCTTTAAACAGTTCTGCAACAACTGGAACTTCGATCAGATCGTCATCTTCATTATCGTCTTCTTCATTATCGTTTTTGTTTTCAACTTTTTTAGATGTTTTAGATTTTTCTTCTTCATCCCAGTCCCAGTTTTTTAAACTATCCCAGAACGTGTCGTCCTTCGCTGCTTCAGAATCGTCATCATCATCATCTTCTTCTGTTTCAGCCGTTTCTGTTGAAGCACTAACAGGTTCAACTTCTTCGGATGTTATTTCGATTTCCTCTTCATCGTCTTCCAGATCAATATCAAAATCAGAATCACTTAATTCATCTTCAAGCACATCACTTGCTTCTTCTTCTCCATCCTGATCCTGGCCATTCATTTCAATTCCAAAAAGATTTTTGGCGAGGTCTTCCCACGATTCATCGTCTGATGAAGAAGGTTTGTTTGGTAAGCTGCACATATTATGGGTCTTTAAAGTTAAGGTGATTGCTGTTCTTGAGTACTTTGTATTCTCAATTCAGGAATGATGTACAATATTATAGATGAAAAAGTCCTGTTTATATTGAGAGCCACTACTTCTTAAGGTTGGAAAGTATCGTGATTGGTGATTTTAATCAAGGCGTGGAAGATTCCTATATTCCAATTCCGTAGGCGAAACATATGTAATCATAACAGGTTAAAGAAATAACCAGTTTTATGTAGCTTACAAATAATTGTCTGGAATAAGTCAATTTAATGTTATTTCGTGTGTAAATATCATCACGAATCAACAGACGAGGGTGTACATATGGATCGTATAGTTAAATTTTAAGGAAGCCGGTACCTTATTTTTTAATGCTGGTTTTTTTTTTCGGTTGAGGGGGTGGCTCTTCAGTTTTGATTTCTTTCAAAGGGAATTTCTTTGTTTCCCGTTTTTCAGGAGCAGATTCTTTTTTCACTTCTTTTTGAGTTGGCTTCGGCTTTTCTTTCTTCTCTAATTCAGAAGGAGGAGGAGTTTCCGATTTTGGCTTTGCCTTTGAAGTTTCTGGTTTTTTTTCAGGAGCAGGTTTTTCTGCAGGGGCTTTCGGTGTTTTTAAAAGGTCAATCGGTTCGTCATCCGTTTTCTCTTCTTCTTTTGGTTTGACAAGATCAGCCCGTGATAACCGCAATTCTTCAAAGCTTTCAGCAGAGATGACATAATACCAGTTTGCAAAACGTCGGTTAAGATCATTCACTTTCTTCTGACCAGCCTTGATGCTTTCTTCGTGCTTCTTGTTATCTGCTTCGTATTTTGTCAGGTCAAGTTCGTATTGTATTCTATCTTCCTCATATTTTTTCAGAGGGTCCTCTTTTTCTTCTTCTTTCTTGACGTTTCCCTTTTTCTCGCCTTCTTTTTTATCTGCCGGTTTCTTTTTGTCTTCTTTCTTTACTTCTTTTTCTGGTTTATCTTTTTTGCCTTTATCCTTGTCTGTTTTATCGTCTTTCTTTGGCTCTGTTTTTTTCTTGGTCTCTTCTTTTTTAACAGGCTTTTTCTTTTTTTCTTCAGCAGGTTTTTT
>JAJRVU010000008.1 GCA_024277145.1 Planctomycetota bacterium | reverse complement strand
TTTTCTGATGCTGTAGGAGAAGTCATTGCAGTTGGAGCTGATGTAACACGTGTTGCAGTGGGAGATCGGGTTGCATCCCTTTTTGCACAAACATGGGTTGATGGAAAACCGACTCGGGAAATTAACCGTTCCTGTTTGGGAGAAGCTGTTGAAGGAGTTCTTGCGGAAGAAGTTGTTCTTCCGGAGCAGGGGGTTGTGAAAATTCCTGAATATCTATCTTTTGAAGAAGCTGCAACGCTTCCCTGTGCAGGGGTGACCGCATGGAACAGCCTGTTTGGAGATGGGCAACTCAAGCCGGGGGATAATGTCCTTCTGCTTGGAACCGGTGGCGTTTCCATATTTGCATTGCAATTTTGCAAAATGATGGGAGCGAATGTCATTATCACTTCCAGCAGTAACGAAAAACTTGAAAAAGCAAAAGCCCTCGGTGCAAGTTTCGGAATCAATTATAATGATGAACCTAAATGGCATAAAAAAGTTTTAGAATACACCAACGGCAACGGTGCTGACCGAGTGATTGAAGTGGGCGGGGCGGGAACACTTTCCAAGTCCATTATGTCTGCCGGAGTTGGTGGGATGATCAGCCTGATTGGAATATTAAGCGGTGCAGGAGATGTGAATCCCATTCCTGTGTTGATGAACAGTATTCAGATTCGAGGCATTTTTGTGGGAAGTCGAGCCATGTTTGAAAATATGAATCGCGCGATTTCTTTACATCAAATCAAACCAGTGATTGATCAGGTCTTCTCATTTGAAAATGTGAAAGAAGCCTTGAAACACATGGAAAGTGGCAGCCACTTCGGGAAAATTGTCGTCAGAAAATAGTTCGATTTGCGATTCAATCGATTTGCGATTCAATAAAATTCAGTTATGCAAAATACAGGTTTAACAATTTCTCATTCAGATGATCAGAAAACTCTCGCTGAAGCTCCGGTCGTTGAGGAGCTTGATGATTTTCCTGACAGGCTATCGTTACTGAAACGGTTTGCTGATCTGGAAGGTGTTATCCTTTTTGAAAGCGCGATGAATCGTGATTCTCTCAGTCGTTATTCTTTTCTGACTGCAGATCCCTTTTATCAAAAAATCGTTCAGAATGTTCAATGTGGTGAAGATCCCTTTTCCGAGATCAAGAAGCAGGTCAATCAATTTTCAGTGAAAACGACTGCGGAATTGCCCTCGTTTCAGGGGGGATGTGCAGGGTTTTTGGGGTATGAAGCAGGAAACGCATGGGAAAAATTATCCAATAATTTGATTGATGAATTTAAAACCCCTGACCTGAGCATTGGAATATACGATTGGGTGATTTCATGGGATCATCAGAAACAGAAATGCTGGATTATTTCTCAGGGGTTTCCGGAGACAGATTTCAAACGTCGTCAGGTTCGCGCAGAAGAACGATTGAAATTTATCAAAGAGAGAATCAACTCTAATCTTCCGCAAGAAGAACGACCATCTACTGTTCTGAAGACTGATAAAATTCTTTCAGAACAACTTGCAACGCAGTGGGATGTTCCTGTTTTAAAAGGATTAACGACCAATATTTCTCGGGGTGATTATCTTCAAAAAGTAGAACGGGTGATTGAATACATTCTGGCAGGTGACATCTTTCAGGCGAATTTATCCCAGAGACTTCTTTATCCGTTGAATGAAAACCCGGTTGATCTTTATTCCCGATTAAGGGAATGTAATCCCGCACCATTTGCAGGCTATTATTCACAACAGGATTGGGCCATCCTGAGTGCTTCACCCGAACGATTTATGGATGTGGATCAGGGAAAAGTTTCGACTCGTCCCATTAAGGGGACTCGGCATCGTAAATCGGGACCGGAAGCTGATCTGTTTACACGAGATGAATTACGTGAAAGCGTGAAGGATCGCGCAGAAAATGTGATGATCGTGGACCTGCTCAGGAATGATCTTTCGCGTGTTTGTCTGCCTCATTCGGTTCATGTGCCTGAGTTGTGCAAGGTGGAGTCTTATGAAACGGTTCAGCATCTGGTTTCAGAAATTCGCGGAACTCTTCGTCCTGATCTGGATGTTTGGGATTTATTAAGAGCTTCTTTTCCGGGCGGTTCAATCACCGGAGCCCCGAATGTCCGGTCGATGCAAATTATAGCCGAACTTGAACCGACCGTTCGTGGTCCTTATTGTGGAAGCCTGTTTTATCTGGGTTTTGATGGAAGGATGGATAGTAATATTTTAATCCGGACATTCACCTGTCGAAAAGGGTGGATTCAGTGTCCTGTCGGAGGAGGAATTACTGCTCAGTCTGATCCTGAGAAAGAATATCAGGAGACCATGGATAAAGCAGAGGGAATGTTGAGAGCTTTGCGATAAATACTGCTTCGGTTTAATAACTGCTTTTTCCAATAAATAAAAATTTGAAACAGGCTAATGTATTCGTCAAATTTAAAAAATGGGGTTGGTAAAGTGTATAAAGCACGACAACGGAGTGCGTTAGAGTTCTTACGCACCCCAATTTTCAGCCTTGACAAGGCACTAACGTCAAAGAACACAGAGACATGATTTTAATAATCGATAACTACGACAGCTTTGTTTACAATCTGGATTGCTACCTGAATGAGCTCGGTTGCGAAACTGTTGTTGTGCGCAATGATGAAATCAGTGTTAAAGATATATCTCAAAAAAAACCGGCTGCCATCATTCTTTCCCCAGGACCATGTACTCCTGATGAAGCAGGAATATCAGTTCCTTTGATTCAAAAGTATGGCAAAGACATCCCAATTCTCGGAGTCTGTTTAGGGCATCAATGCATTGCCAATGCTTTTGGTGGAAAAATTATTCGAGCAGAAGAAGCAGTGCATGGGCGAGTTTCCGAAATATATCATCAGGGACAATTTCTTTTTGAAGGAATTCCCAGTCCATTCACGGCCACTCGATATCATTCATTGATTGTTGATGAAGGAAGTCTGCCCGCGGAACTAACCATCACCGCGCGAACTGATGATGGTGTTCCGATGGCTATCCAACATACGGAATTCCCTTTATATGGAGTCCAATTTCATCCTGAATCGATCCTGACGAATTATGGCCATCAACTGTTGGCCAATTTCCTTAAATTGGCTGATGTTCCATTTACAGCGATTCCTGAACAGAAAAATCCTGCAACGGATTCTGAGTCGCAAAAAGGGATTGCATTTGAATATCCTCCTCGTTGGTGAGGGTAATTCCTGCACCCGCTCCCTGTTAGAATATTCTGCCTTTAACGAATTCATCGCCGGTTCCAATTATTGAATTCACGGAAAAAATACCGTTTTCTTTTTTACAAATCTTAAGAAATGATTCGCGATATATCTAATTGGTCGGGTTATCCGTTTCGTTTTTATTTTCTTTCTCCAGTTCTGTAACATCCCACACAAATCCGCCTCAAGGTCTCGCCGATAAAAAGAACAGACTTAATTATTATATTTATAAGATGCAGTTCTTTTTCTGTTTGTGGTAACAAACCAGAGTTGTCTGACTTTAGATGAATTCGGGTTGTGTTATCTGAATTTTACAGCAGCCCTTACATATCTTTCTGGCCTGAAAAGAAATTCATTGTCTCCTAATTTGGTGGCATTCCATATCATAAACATATTTGGATGATAGGTGATTTATGCTTAAGAGGAATTCGGGTTTATTACTAATTGTGGCTGTTGTACTGGTAGTAAACAGTTCGTCATCTGTTGTAAATGGACAGCAGAAATCGTTGTGGCGGTACGATTTTGCACAAGCTGAAGCCGAAGCCCGACAAAAAGGTCTTCCACTACTCGTTCATTTTTATGGGGATGGCTGCCCTCCTTGCGAAGCAATGGAAAGACGTGTTTTAAATACCAGAGAGTTACGGGAACAACTTGAAGGAAATGTCATTCTTGTCAAAGTGAATGGAAATGCCAATCTTGCGTTAAGGCAACGGTTTGGTGTCAATTCCTGGCCACAGGATTTTTTTGTTCTACCTGATGGAAAAGTAATCTGGCAGAATAATAATGGATTCATGAGAAAAAATGTTTATTTGAATTCACTAGCAAGTGCGCAATCTCAATGGGGTAACATTCAACGGATTCATTTAGCAGAGAAGGCCCGGAAAGAAAAGAAGGAATTGCAGATTGCCAAGCTGAAGTCATCTTACCTGGAAGAGAAAGATGAAAAGACGAATAAAATCAAAATTAGTAAAAATCCGATTGGCCTGAGAGGTTACAGTCCGGTTTCTTTAACCCTCAAGAGGAAGTGGATTAAAGGTAACCCTGATATTACTTATGATTATCGAGGGATCGTTTTTCGATTTGCTTCACTGGAAGAGAAAGAAAAATTTGCAGAAACTCCTCGATATTTTGCACCGCAGCTTCTGGGATGTGATCCTGTCGTTTTATTAAACACAGACCGGGCGTTACCTGGCAATACCAAGTTTTGCACCTTCTTTGATGAGAGACTGTATATTTTTGTGAGTGAAGAATCCCGAAAGGATTTTAAAATAAATCCATTGATGTATGTCCGTCAAAGACATGTTCTTAAAGAGGCATTGCTACTGGATCAGGTGGAACGATTTTAAAAGTGCGATTCATCGGTGAAATGTTTAAACACAATTACTCGCTTTTTTGATTTGTTTTGTAAAAATAGATAAAAAATATTTGCTGTTGATGAAAACAGGACCTATAATCTAGGTAGGTAGCTGGGATGATGTTTAGAGCGAATTTCATTTACGTGTTGTGAGTTAGGACCTTGAAATAAAGTCTTCATGCTACGCACTGGCACTACATTAAGTGCAATCTGCCTGGCCTGCTTATGGGCGTGAAACAGGCCCTCAATCGAATTAGATTTCAATAGTAATTAAGCGAAAAAACGCTTTTTTAGCGGGAATTTTAAAAGAAATATTTTTTAAGAAGTTTAAATTTCTCGTGATTTCTCGTAGAGTTGAATTGACATGGATCGTGGAAAAGCTAAGATACTTTTAGCTTTGGAGTCTCTTGCGGTCGTCAGGAAATGCCTTCAGAAACTGTGAATAATATCACCCTGAAAATGATTCCTGTAACAAGTTATTGTTACGATCCTATTTCTTACCTATGAGATTCGAACGCATTGATAAGGCCTTCAGCCGATCTTTTTTAGCCAAAAAGTGCTTCTGTTCAGGTTACTTTTGCTAAGTCAAGCTGTCTGCTGTTGCCTTGTTCTCTATTGTATAACGTTGCTGAAATGCATGTTCTTTTTTAAGTTATCAATGATAAAAAAGATTCAGTAATTTCTTGACGTTTAATTCATTGATTTTTTTAAATTTGCTTTCATTTCAGTAAAGTTATTTATAGCTTTGTTGTTATGGAGATCTTAAAAATTCTTTTTTAAAACAGCTTCTTTGACAGAACATCTAAAACAATTCTACCTGGGACAGAATATAAATAGTTTCCCACGGAAAAGAATTATTGGTTGTATTATTAGTTTGATAATCAGTGTCAGCAAAGTCATTAGTTTTATCGAGACTTAATAATTATTGTGTTGAGTTTATATTCTGAGAACTCACTTATTTCAAAAATTCCTGCGATCCAGATGACGCAAAAAACGCTTTGCGTTTCATGATATTCGGATTCATTGGAATCAATACTGTTTAATTTCGCATCGCATTATTTTAACGGATAGTATTCATGGCAGAAAAAAATTCAAGCTCTTCTACTGGCACAAAAAAAACACGCTCTGCTTCTACAAAAGCAGCAAAGAGTACCAGGAAAAGAAATCAAAAAAATAATGATGATTTCGATGATGAGCTTTCCAATTTTGATTTTGAAGCAGGCATTCATGATGATGATTCCAAAGAAGTAAAACCTGCTTCCAAGCCACGATCTAAAAGCAATAAAAACGAAACTTCCGAATCATCTGAATCAAGTGATTCTTCTGCCAGCGATTCTTCTGCCAATAACTCTTCAGATAGTTCTGAAAAAGAAAATCAAGATGATCAGAAGGACGGTGGACGTCGTCAAAGGTATCGTTCAAGAAGACGTTCTGCAGGTGATAACACTCGAGGATCAGATAATTCTGGTGGCCGGGGACGGAACAGCAGTAATAGCAGTAATAGCAGTAATAGCAGTAACAGCAGTAACCGAAATAGTGGCAACCGCAACAGTGGCGGCGGTGGCGGTGGCGGACGTAACCGCGGTGCCAGTAATAGTGGCGGTGGCGGCGGCGGCGGACGTAACCGCGGAAGTAGCAACAGTAATAGCAATAGTGGCGGACGTAACCGAGGTGGCGGTGCTGGTAATCGAGGGCGATCACAAGGTAACCGTGGTCGATCCCAGGGTAATCGATCAGTTCGATCTGTTGATCCTAACGTCAATATTGAAGACATCACAGGTACAATTGAAGGGGTTCTTGAACTTCATCCTAAAGGATATGGATTCCTGAGAGATGCGAAAAAGAGTTACACAGCACAAGCTACCGATGCATTTGTTTCCAGTTCTGTCATCGAAAAACATCGACTAAGAGAAGGAATCAAAATTAAAGGAGAAGTCGGTGCAGGAACTCGTGGCCAGGGACCGCGACTCAAAGAAATTGAAACAATCGACGGAAGAACTCTTGAAGAGTATGCTGAAATTAAATTCTTTGATGATTTAACTGCCATCAATCCATTTGAACAGATTACTTTGGAGAGAGGTCCTCGTCCTATTACTATGCGGGTTATGGATTTGTTGACTCCCATCGGAAAAGGGCAGCGTGCATTAATTGTGGCTCCACCTCGTACCGGAAAAACAATGCTCCTACAGGATATTGCAGAATCTGTTACTCAAAACCATCCTGAAATCAAGCTGATAGTCCTTCTTATTGATGAACGGCCTGAAGAAGTGACCGAAATGCAAAGAAGCATTAGTGGAGAGGTCGTTGCATCTTCCATGGATCGCGATGTGGAAAGTCATGTCAGGATCAGCCAGTTGATTATTGAACGAGGAAAACGTCTTGCAGAAGCAGGCGAAGATGTCTTTATTCTTCTGGATAGTATTACTCGAACCGCCCGTGCATTTAATAAATGGGTGGGAAATACCGGACGAACGATGACCGGTGGTCTTGATGTGAAAGCCCTTGATATTCCGAAGAAAATGTTTGGAACAGCGAGACGTTTTGACGAAGGAGGATCATTGACAGTTTGTGCAACGGCTTTAATTGATACCGGCAGCAGAATGGATGAAGTGATTTTTCAGGAATTCAAAGGAACCGGTAATATGGAATTGGTTCTCAGTCGTGATCTGGCTGATCGAAGAATCTGGCCTGCAATTGATATCGGAAAGTCCGGGACTCGACGTGAAGAAAAAATTCTTGATCCCGATGCACTTGACGGAACAATCATGCTAAGGCGAAGCCTTGTATCCCTGAGTTCTGTTGAAGCTATGGAGCAGTTGACTCGAACTTTGGAACGCTTTCCAACAAATGCAGAATTCCTGATGAAAATTAAGTCAATCCTGTAATTTCAGTTGAATCAGTTCAGGTTTAAAACTGTTCAAGATCTTCTTCGAACTAGTCCTGGATTCACATCGATATCAAGTGGTGCGAACTGCCCGTTTGCATGATGCTCCCATGCGATTGCAGCCATCGCTGCATTATCAGTGCAGTATTCCATCGGTGCAATGAAAAGTTCTATTTTTAGGGATGCACAGATTTCCTTAAGGCGGTCCCGAAGAGATTGGTTCGCTGCCACACCTCCACCAATGCAGAGCCTGGTGTAACCTGTCTGCTTTAAAGCTTTCTGGCATTTTTTCACAAGCAAGTCGGTTACCGCAGCTTGAAAACTTGCTGAAATATCGGCCACTCTTTTATCGGTTAATTCCGGCGGAGTTTCATTTTTTCCGGGCTTCCCTTTAACTTCATAAAGGACTGCAGTTTTTAAACCGCTAAAACTGAAATCAAGATCAGGTGAATGAATCATGGGGCGGGGGAAAGAAAAAGCTTTTGGGTTTCCATCCCGGGCAGCTTTTTGAATGGATGGTCCACCCGGATAAGGGAGGTTTAGGACATGGGCTGTTTTATCAAATGCTTCGCCTGCTGCATCATCGATTGTTGAGCCTATCAATTCATAATTGACTGCAGATTTACAATCATAGATATTGCTATGGCCTCCGCTGACAACCAGACCAATCGCGGGAAAGATATCCCGTCCAGCTGCCATCCTGCAAGCATACAGATGGGCTTCAATATGATTGACTGCAATCAGGGGAATATCCAGCATTAATGAAAGGGACTTGGCTGCAGTTAATCCTACAAGAAGGGAACCGACGAGCCCCGGTTCTGTTACAACAGCAATTGCAGAAAGATCATCCAGAGTTTTATCAGCCTGTTTTATCGCCTGGTCAATGACTGGAATAATCTGCTGAACATGTGCACGGGATGCAATTTCCGGGACGACACCACCATAAATGGAATGCATTTCAGCTTGAGAAGCGACAACGCTGGAGAGAACGTTTAGTTCCTGATCAATAATCGCAGCTGCCGTTTCGTCACAGGAAGATTCAATAGCCAGAATCAACTGCTGGTTAGCAGGCTTGGTCTCTTCCATCATTTCTGATTCAATTCAATCATCAAAGTAAAGCTAGTCCTGAAAATCGCTTGTGCTTGTTATAAATTCTTAAGAATAATTAATGGTTATGCACCAGGGAGATTCAGGATTGAGTAGAGAGTCTAACGTTTATAAAGTAATGAGCTTTGATTTTAATTGAACCGGATGCCAGGCTGCTTTATTATCTTTTTTTGCAGGGGCTTTTTCCTTCTGTTTTTCTTTATCTGCAGGCTTAGCTTCTTTTTTCTCGTCTGCTTTTTTTGATTCCTGCTTTTCAAGAAATGAAACTGCACTGGCTAGTTGCTTGTCAATGTAGTTAGCTTTAGGCGGTCCTGATGCTTGCAGGATATCTCTGTCACGCCTGTAATCAAGATATTTTCTCATCTCTTCTGAAGTGATTTTGACTTCATGATCTTTGTCAGGAAAGACACCCCATTCATCTGAATCTTTTGCTCCGGGGAAGCGGTGAATATTTTTTCCACTCGGTCGATGGTAGCTGGCTGTCGTCAATTTTAAGGCGCTCAATTTTCCTTTTTTGCCAACGTTGATCACATTCTGAACGGAGCCTTTACCCCAGCTTCTTTGACCAATAACAGTCGCACGATGATTATCCTGCAGGCACGCACTCACAATTTCGCTTGCCGATGCACTGTACTGGTTAATTAAAACAACCATTGGAAAACCGGAGTAAGTTCCCGCTTTTTTTGCATTCCATGTTCTTTCACGAATGTTACGACCTTTAGTACTGACAATTTTTCCCTCTTCAATAAACATGTCT
>JAJRVU010000157.1 GCA_024277145.1 Planctomycetota bacterium | reverse complement strand
TTCAGCTGTCTCCTCAGCCTTAGTTTCTCCATCGGTTTCCGTTGCATCTTCAGCAACTGTTTCAGTTTCAGCAACTGTTTCAGTTTCAGCAACTGTTTCAGTTTCAGCAACTGTTTCAGTTTCAGCAACTTCTTCAGTCTTAGGTTCTTCAGTCTTAGGTTTTGAAGCCTGTTCCCTCATTCTTTTTTTGGCTTCGATTTCTTCTTTCTCAATGATTTCTGCTTCTCGATCTGCGTACTCAACAATGACATCACATTGCTCATCAGTAAGTCCACCCAGTTCAGCTAACTGATCTGGTTCAATAATGGAAAGATCATCAAAGGAGAAGAACCCTTGTGCAACAAGATTTTCTGCAAGGTCTTCACTGATTCCAGGAACCTTACAGAAGTCAGCGACAGAGATTTCCAACTGCACATCCAGTTTTTCCTGGGTCATCACATGGATATCCCAGCCAACCAATTTGGAAGCGAGGCGGACGTTCTGCCCTTTTTTACCAATGGCTAAAGAAAGCTGCTCATCTCGGACAAGCACAATCACTTTTCCCAGCATTGGGCAGAGAATCACGTCTTCTACTTCAGCAGGCTGAAGTGCATTAGGAACCAGAACCTGCAATGAATCATTCCAACGAACAATATCAATTCGCTCTCCGGAAAGTTCATCAACAATACTTTTTATTCTTGCCCCACGAACACCAACACAGGCACCAATGCTATCCACTTTGCTATCGTAACAGGAAACAGCCACTTTAGAACGAAAACCAGCTTCACGAGCAATCGATTTCACTTCGATAACCCGATCGCTTCCAATTTCAGGGATTTCCGATTCAAAAAGCCTTCGTATAAAATCGGGATGAGTTCTCGACAAAACAATCCGCACCCGGCTGCCAACTTTCCTGACATCCATAACAACAGCACGAATCCGATCGCCTGTTCGATGCGATTCTCGTGGGATCTGCTCACTTCGAGGAAGAAAACCTTCAATTTTCCCCAAGCTGATTGTCAATGCGCCACTTTCAACACGAGTGACGGTTCCATTAAGAATCTGAGACTGCATCTCTTCAAATTCAAGAAAGAGGGCATCTCGCTCCGCTTCTCGAATTTTTTGAATCATCACCTGCTTAGCCGTCTGCGCTGCAATACGACCTAACAAATCACCAATTTCATCAGAATCCAGTTCTTCACCGTTGTGCGCAACAGCTGGTTGACCAGAAAGGCGATCAATACTAACAACGATCTCACTTTCTTCACCAAAATGCTTTCGCGCAGCAGAAGTGAGGGCTTGCTCAATTCCGTCGAAAACAAGCTCTGCTTCAATTCCTTTATCGCGATGAATTGCATCAACGACTCTCAGTAATTCTTCACCGTTCATTTTTTCCCTTTCGAATTGACTTACGTCACCCGAAAAGCTGTATTAACTAAAACTATGAATTTCCATTTAATTCCACCCCATCATTGTGAAGGCATGGGTAAAAAATCCACACAAAATCAATATTCTTAACAATCCAAGCAGGACTGAAAACCAACTGTTCAGAAACAACACCTATAAAAAAAAGCGGGACAAGTCCCACTTTCAGACATGCTGCCACTCGAAAGAGCAACAGCAGAACGTTTCCATCAACACATCTCACTCCCTCCATATTATTTCGAGAGAATCAGATACAAATGGTTTTTATCGTTCGTTACGTCATCATTATATAGACATCCTCGTCAGTGAACCCTGTATCCTTAGCCCTTTTTGATGACTTCTCAAAAAAGCTGCAAACGCAATATTCGACCCGACCAGCAAGTGTGGTTGTTCAATCCATGACAATAACGACCCAATTCCTAGCTGTCAAGCAGTTTGGGTACTTGAATTACTGATCAGAACACATTCACCAAAGTTTACCTCAACCATAAGACTTTAAGCCCAAATAGTATTCAACCCCTCAAAAAGCCAGATCTTTTTCAATCTAGAATGCCAGCGGCCAAGTCCCGACCATTCCTGAAATCACTCAACAACCCAACCACCTGACAATTAGTACAGGTTATAGCACATTTCTTATCTCCAAACCACCTTCCCCTTTTGGCCTGGCAGCTACTTCCCTGATCTCAAACAAGATCATCTTGGCAAAATAGTGAATTCGTGCTAGATTTTAAGACACGGATAAACTGCGCTTTGCTGTAATTTCAAATAGACCAACTCATGAGAAACCCCGGATTCATCGAAATGACTCAGATTCTTTCCACTTATCTTATTCATCATTGGACTCAATCAATGAAACAAAATCTCATAACATTCAGCCTGTTCCTGACCATGAGTCTGCTAATCACTACTCCAACTAGTGCGCAACGCAAACAACTCAACAGAGGCTTCCAACCTCAAACCCGTTCACAGCCTCAAGCGAACGTGACCGACCAATTGGAAAAACTATATCGTTCCAGAGATTACCTCAAAGCAATTGAGGAAGGAAACCGGATTCTGCAAAGTGATCCCAATAATCACATTGCACTTTATTTTCGTGGTAGTGCTCAGGTTGATTATGGAACGCAAACAAGAAACAGCAAAATTGTTCGCGCTGGAATTAAAGATGCTCGCGAAGCAGTTGAAAAAAGTCAGCGAAAAATCGCGAACTATTACATTCCTTACCTTTTTGGAATGACCACTCTTTCTACATTAGAAAACAAAAAATCTTATGCTGACACAGCGATTTCCATTGCAACTGCTGTCATGAATAGCAGTCAGGTTTCGGGAGAAGATAAAGCAAACCTTTATTTCCAAAGAGGAAATACACAGCTCTCAATCAACCAGTTGGACAAAGCTATTGGAGACTTTCAATCTGCAGTTCGACTCCACCCGAAACACCTTGCAGCTTACTCCAGCCTGGCTGAAGTTTACGCAAGAAAAGGCGATAAACAACGAGCAGTCGGAACCCACGATCAAATCGTCCTTCTTTTTCATGATAGCCCTCTCGCCTGGAACAATCGTGGCATGTATTATCAGCAAATCAAAGAGTTTGATAAAGCGATCAAAGATTACACAAAAACCCTGGAACTCTCTCCAAAATATATTTATGCATACACGAATCGTGGTTTTACCTACCTGGAACAGGGGAATCCTGCAGAGGCTGAAAAAGATTTTACCCAATCATTAACAATCAATCCCCAGCAACCTGCCATCTACAATATGCGTGGTAGCGCAAGGCTTGCACAAGGAAAACTGAAAGAAGCAATCGAAGACCAACTACAATCCATCAAACTGGATCCACAGAATCCGGTTTCGTTAGCGAACCTGGGATTCACCTATTTCTATGCGGCAAAACTGGATGAGTCGCAAGCAGCTTTCCAGAAGTCACTTTCCTTGAACCCTAACCAGAAATATTTATTGCCCTGGCAATATTGGCTGACAGTCCAGAAAGGGACTGCAGAAACTGATGGAGTAGAATTGATCAAAGGAAGTCTTGAACAGTCTCCTGATAAGCGAGATTGGGTCGACTTTATCCTGTTGAGAATGGCTAAAAAAATCAGTGATGAGGAGTTACTCAGCGCGGTCACCAACAAGCAGAATGATTCTCGGAACTCCCAGATTTGTGAAGCCCATTTCTTCCTGGGATTAATCAAAGCGGATGCAGCAGATTTCAAAAATGCAAAAATGCATTTTAAGGAAGCACTCAAAACTAACGCTTTCCATCTCTCCGCTTATCAGGGAGCAACCCTTGCAATCAATCATTCCAAGAGCCCTATCAATAATTAAACTGGGCCCAAACGAGGCATGAGAAGATGCAAAATGCACCAGAATTGATATTTCTGTAGAGATAATCATCAAAATATCAATCTGAATTCGTTAATAATTTCTCTGAATGCACATCAACTAGCAAATTCATCAAGAAAAACAGGCTAACTACCGAACAATAAATAGAGGCATATAACTGAAATCATTTGCTCAACCCCAGTTATTTTATATAAAAAATAACCGTTAGACTGGTTCATCGTCCTGGTGATCGAATTTCAAGCTCACCAGGACGGTATTTATTTAGCATCCAGTCTCTCAATATCTTTATTGCCTGCTAATAGTGGCCAATTATATCGAGTTCTTCTAAGAGATTATTTACCCTCTTATTAATTTCTCGACTAAACAACAAACAATTCAGGACCAGTTTTATGCCAGAAAATATAAAAAATCTATCAGCAAACGGCAAAGCACCTAATACGATCAACCCATCCACAAGCAATATATTTAATCAATTAGTGAATTCTGCTCCAGTTTCCATCCTGTTTGTGAACGATACTGGAACGATCCAATACCTCAATAAATCAGGACATGATTTTTTTGATAAGTATTCAAATTCATTTGGATTTGCTTCCGACGATCTTATTGGGCATTCTGCTAATTTTATCTACAGCCTCTCCCCTGAATTAAAAAACGCAGCTGTAACCTTGAAAGACAATGCTTCAATCCGCTTTACAATTGAAGACAACTGGTTTGAAGTACGGTTAAGTTTGATAAATGCTACTGAAGACAACAGTGCTGGCATTATGCAAACCTGGGAATTAATAAATGATCTCATCGGTATTGCAGAACGTGATGCGGATATTGCTGGACAGATAGAAGCTGTCAGCAAAACTCAAGCGGTCATTGAATTTAATCTTGATGGAACAATTATCACAGCCAATAAGAATTTCCTGAATGTATTGGACTACACTCTGGAAGAAATCCAGGGGCAACATCACCGCATGTTTGTCGAACCAGAGTTTGCCAACAGCCAGGAATACAAAGATTTCTGGGCAAAACTGAACCGGGGTGAATACGAAGCGAAGCAATACAAACGGCTTGGAAAAAATGGTAAGGAAGTCTGGATTCAGGCTTCTTACAACCCCATTCTTGATTTCAATGGCAAACCGTTCAAAGTAGTCAAATTCGCAACCGATGTTTCAGAACAAAAACGTATGGCTGATGATTTTGAAACGAACATTAAAGGACTTGTCAATAATATGATATCCGCCTCTTCAACCTTGCAGGTGAATTCAAAAAATATGGCAGATGCATCAGCGGAAATTTCACAGAATTCGCAGATAGTTTCAAAGGCAAGTGACCAAGCAAATAAAAATGTTGCAACGGTCGCAGCAGCTACTGAGCAACTCAGTGCCTCCATTTCAGAAATATCTCGTAATGTTCATTCTGCTTCAACGATGACTAAAGAAGCTGTTGCGGAATCAGAAAAAACAAACAATACAATTCAGGAACTGGGGGCTTCCAGTCAAGAAATCGGACAGGTTGTTAAGGTAATTTCATCCATTGCCCAACAAACAAACCTTCTTGCATTAAATGCAACTATTGAAGCTGCACGGGCAGGTGAAGCAGGCAAAGGCTTTGCTGTTGTTGCCAACGAAGTTAAAGAGTTAGCTCGCCAGACAGCAAAAGCGACTGAAGAAATCAGCCAGCAAATCAGTTCCATCCAGTCTGTAGCTAATGATGCATCAACTGCAATTCAATCCATTTCGAATCAAATCAGTAGTCTTGATGAGATTTCCTCGACTATTGCTTCCGCAGTTGCGGAACAATCTTCAGCAACAAATGAAATTGCAAGAAATATTACTGAAGCAACCAAAGGAACCGAGGAAGTCAATAACGTTATTGCCGATGTTTCTATGGCTGCTGAAGAAGGAAGTAGAAACGCCTCTGAAATGCTTGAAGGTTCTAATGGAATTGCAGGAGAATCCAGTAAACTTGATAATGTAACTACTGAATTCTTAAAACGTTTGCGTGCAGTCTGAACTCAAACAGAGAAAAAAGCTCGGAGAAAAAAAGCTTGGAACAGCTAGCAAATCTCAAACAGCTTCAATAATTGCAGCGCTTGCTTGCCCGATTCGAGTTACATTAATATTTAATGCAATACGGTTCTCGATTTTAAGTGGTTCACCATGAACAATATTTAACGGGCATTCCGGGTCAGATTCAGAAAAGTTGAGGGTAGGAGGAACAACCCCGTTTTTGAGCCCCAGAATTGAACCTGCAAGCTCCAGAGAACCACAGCTTGCGCCAGGATTTCCGAATACACTTTTCAATGCAGTGACCGGAATTTCAGAAGCAGCATCACCAAACACATCTTTTATCGCCAGGTATTCAATAGCATCATCGACTCTTGTCCCCAATCCATGAGCATTGATATGACCAATATCAGAAGGAGTGAGTCCCGCCTCTTTCAAAGCAGAATTGATCACATTCACTAAAGCTTTTCGGTTGTCTGCAACACCCTCTTTGGAAACAACACAGGAAGAAGCGGTCCCCCTGATGACTGCGTATATTTCTGCCCCACGGTTCTTGGCATGTTCTTCTTCTTCAAGAATGAAGGAGCAAGCCCCTTCAGAAATAACCTGCCCAGTTCGGTTTTTATCAAACGGCTTTGACCAGGTTGAAGGATCATCTTCTGACTCTGCCAACTCATCCCATAGCCGGGCGTGTGTGGTTTTCACAGGATGAACACGGGTTCCTGTCGTTCCTGCTATCATCACATCAGCAGCGTTCCGTTTAATAATTTCTTTTGCCTCTCCAAGAGAGAGATTCCCGGATGCTTCATCCAGCGTTACAGAATTATTGGGACCTCTGGCATCAACACTAATTCCAATATGGCAAGCTGGCATGTTCGGGAGATATCTTAATAACCAGAGTGGTTCCATGTTCGGAAGGCCTGACTTCCCCCACTCCCCGGAAAGGAATCGAATTTCACCCCCATCCTCTTCAATACAATCAGTACTGGCGTGACCAAGAAC
>JAJRVU010000156.1 GCA_024277145.1 Planctomycetota bacterium | reverse complement strand
CCGATGGCAGAGACAACCCGCCCTTGCATGCACTGAGATTCATCAATCTGCCTGACAATTTCACCATCTTCAGTGACTTCATCAGCAACAACAGTACGAAATCGGCTCAGATGTCCTTTGCCACTAACGCGTTCCTGTTGATCCAGATCGGTCTCTTCGAGTTCTTCGTTTTGAACTCTTCTCGTTAATTTGTTATCGCGCGCACGTTTTTGACGATTTTTGCGAAATGCAACACGGACTTTTTTCTTTTTATTCTTAGCCACCTGAAATTCTCACATCAAAATCCCAACAGATCAATGTGCCAGATGCCAGAACGATCTTTTGAGAGAACAGGTTCGGAGAATTCAAAGGTAAATCTAAAATGATTGTGTTTCCTTCTGGTTATTTAATTAATTCAAGTGGAATATTCCAGTAACGAACCCGTTGCCGTTTCCAGGTATAGCAAATCCCAATTCCATTTTTCGTTTGAACAATTGCAGGATACGAATATTCTCCCGGTTGATCTTCCAAGTGAGCAATGCTTCTCCATGTCTCTCCATTATCTGCTGATATGGAAAGGTCAAGTGGTGTCCGCTTTCCCCAGATTTTTCCTACAGGGTTAAGAACCAGAAGCACTCTTCCGTCGTTCAGTTTGATTGCATCCAGACCACTATTATTATTCGGAAGGTCCAGTGCTCTCATTTCTGACCATGTTTTACCACCATCTGAAGAATCAGCTCGCCAGACATATCCTGAACCGGTTCGCACTAAAGCATGCACTTTCCCCGGCTCTGATTCCCAGAATGTGGGCTGAATGCAACCGACTCCCTTGAATTTTTCACCGCCATTGGCAGGGACTACAAAATCGAGGGAGCGAACCCATGTTTTTCCTTTGTCCGTAGATCGATCTGAAAAACTTTTCCATATTACCATGCGTCCTTTTTTATCTTCTGAAGATGCAGGAGCCAGCCAGGTTCCATCAGAAAGAAGTATCGGCTTATTTTTGACAGGTCCACGTCCCCCTGCATCACCGATGACCAGTTTTTCAGGATCAGACCAACTACTTCCGTTATCTTTAGATTGTGTCCAGTAAGTTCTCCAACGACGAGGATCTAAACCAATCTTAAAGAAGAGAGAAATTGTATTGTCCGGGTCAATAAACAGAACCGGGTTCCAATGAGCTGTCTCTTCCACCTTTGCTAATTCGACAGGTTTCGTCCAGACGGAACCATCGAATCTTGAAATCCAGATTCCGACATCCGGGTTCTTTTCATGTTTTCCTGCAAACCAGACACAAACAATATGGCCATTCGCTGCCTGGACTAAAGTTGATGCATGACATTCTGCAAAAGGTCTATCATCTCCAAATACGTAACTGACTTTCCCGCCATTTCCTGTGACAAATTTTTCATAATCAATCGAAGAAACTGCTTGAGAATCTTCTGCTTGAACGGAAATAGAAAATCCTGACACTAAAGTGATTATCAAGATTGTTAAATATTGTTGCAGTCTCATAGGTGTTCTTTCTATGTTATCTTTACTTTATTCGTGATTTCGTATCTTGTGATAATGTATTTTGAGATTTATGTATTCAGCAGACTGTTTGATCGCAGGCAAAGTACCACAAATGCACACAGTAGCTTTATCATCTGAAATTCAAGTACAGTTAAGCGTTACTCGTCTTCAGAAAGCCATTCCATCGGCAAATCATCATTGACACCCGCCTCTAAATGGTCCGGCTTTGAAGTTGATGGATCATCCGATTTTTCTCTCCTTGGCTCATCTCTTTCAAGTCCTGCTTTTTCCAGAAGGCTGATTGAGAATGGATCGACCTCATCATCTTCCGGAGGCAATTCACCGGTTGATTCATACAGCACATCATACTTATGTTTTGCAACAGAAAGAACATCGCCGGGAAGAAGCCATTTGGATTCGCAGCGAACATCGTTCACTTTAATTCCATTTCGGCTCGATAGATCCGTCACATGCCAGAATCCATTCAGCAGTTCCAGCTTGCAATGATGAGAAGAAACATTTGAAAACCGCAATGTAATATCGCAGCTACTACGCCGTCCTATTAATAAATTGGATTTGAGAAGCGGTATCGCATCTCCACCTCCACAAGGTACCAATTCTCCAAACATCTCTATTTCAATCCAGTTTTCTAAGTCAAACGGAACAAACCTGTTTACAAGGTTCACATCAAAGCACAAATTGCACTCAAACATTCATTCAGATTTGGCCCGGTCAATTTTTTTCATTCCTGAAACTCACTGATGCATTTTAGTGACGTTTCCCATCACCGACAACTTATTCCAGACAAAACTGTATAGAAGAAAACGGAGCTTCAGGATCGTTTTTTATTTTACCATCACTCATTGAAAAACTGCTCACCTATTATTTGAATTCAGGCAATTTCACCCAAAGTTCAAAACAGGCAGTCTCCACAAGCAATATTCTTAACCTTATCCACTGAAAGACTCTACGTCAATTGCCTACTTCTCTGATTCAGATAAATATTCATGCAGAATGGGCGAAATCCCTTGTATTTCGATTATTTTCGACTAATTAGCAATGAAAATAATGGAATATTCTTTGGTGCGAACGGCCATTCTTTTACGTATACTAACGGGAGGAAGCGGGTCAGGCGATCGCTGCAGGGAATTTTCCCTGGAGAGGAAAGTCCGGGCTCCTCAGAACACGGTGGTGGGTAACGCCCACCGTCCGCAAGGATCGGGAAAGTGCAACAGAAAGTATACCGCCTTCGCAAGAAGGTAAGGGTGAAACGGTGCGGTAAGAGCGCACCAGCAGAGCAGGCAACTGCTTTGGCTAGGTAAACCCCGCCGGGAGCAAAACCAAGCAGGAAGAAGTGCGATCTTGTATCGCCGCGGATCTGTTCGATCTGTTACCACTTCCGGGTAGGTTGCTAGAATTGGCGAGTAATCGTCAATCCAGAGAAATGATCGTCCGCGACAGAACCCGGCTTATCGACCCGCTTCCTTTTTTCAACATAAAACTGAAAAAACATCTGGTAAAATAAATGAATACTTCGTATAGATGAAAATGAGGCCCCACTGCTAAATTTTCAGGATAGAGACTTATCCCAGTTCTTTGAAAGATATCTGGCCATGAAATCATCTTTAAAAACAACTGTCGGTCAATTGTTTTCTGTTTTTTTACTGATGGCCGTGGGAGCTTTTCCCTTTGCTTCCAATTCATCCTGTGCTGGCGACAATATAAAACCTGAAAAAGAATCTCTTTCTGAAAGTCTGGCGAAGCTATCTGATGTAAGCCCCTACTATTCTGGCATTTCAGAAGGTGGTGGTTATACTACCTCCGATACTCCATTATATATAAATATCGGAAAATATGACATTAAAGCCATCATGAATAATCAAAGAGTTTGGAATGTTGCTTCTCTTCTTGAACAGATGGATAAAAACAAAGCTGCCAAGTTAGTGCAGGCTGAAATAAAAAAAGCCATTCCTGAATACCTAAAGCTTTATGATTTCCATATGGAGGAATCATCTCCCCATTTCAAGATTGACAAGTTAGCTGGAAAATCTTCTTTTTGTGGTCCCACGATCGTAAATGGTAATGTTCCAGAAGGAAAAATAGTCATTGCAGGAGTAAAACTCAAGATTCTTTCACTGGTTTGGATATCAGGATTATTAGAGATGAATGACAACAGGGAATTGATTGAAAGTATTGCCCAGTTGGCTTTAAAACAGCGAACAGATTTGTATGAAGACTCCACCTTGCATCCATTCTTTAAGAGTGGGATGCTAAAGCTTATGAGTCTTTATAATCGACAGATCATAGGGACCGGGTTATTGGGAACCTCTTCAAACAAAAAACATGAGAAGGCAATATTGAAGTCGGTTGGCATTAATTGGCATGTATCACCAAAGGCTACTCAAAAAGTAGTATTAACCGGATTGGGAGTTACAATCAAAATTCCAGCTATTTCGACGGAAGGTTTTACTTTCAAACTTTTATCACCCATGAATGATAAGAATTTTGATTTATTATTGAATAAATTGAATGTGCCTACTGAATAAAAAACAGGCTTTGATTGCTAACACAGATTGAGCAGGGGTGACCCGGCCAGCCAGAATGGCCGGCCCCGCGCTAGTGACAAGAAGAATCACCATACGCAATTTTTTCTGTTATACTCCCCATTAAAGAAAATAGTCACTCACATAAGAAGATAATGATAACTTCAGTGTTTATCAACAAATGCAATGTTGAAGGTAAGACTTCTTGTGCCTGCGGCACCCAACCGACAAGTCGGTCGGGCCACCCAGGACCAGAACTTTGATTTGCTATTGAATAAATTGAATGTGGTTGCTGAATGAAAACAGGCTTTAATTATTAGCACAGGCTGAACAGGGGTGGCCCGGCCAGCCAGAATGGCCGGGTCGCGATAGCGACAAGAAGAATCACCATACGCAATCTTTTCTATTATACTTTCAAGTCCGAGAGGTCAATGCAAATGGTCAAACGGCGGGTTTACGATGATCAAAATTATATCCATTTTGTTACATTCTCATGTTACAAACGTCGGAAGTTTTTGAACACTGATCGTGCAAGACGAATTGTTGTCGGGCATTTAGGAAGCCGTTTAAGTAAACAAAATGGCTTGTGTTTGGGATTTGTTATTATGCCCGACCATGTTCATGCATTAGTGTGGTTTCCAGAAACTCAACAACTCAGCAAGTTCATGAACAAATGGAAAGACCAGACATCTTGTCAATTGAAAGAATTATTCCAGAATGAGTATCCAAAATACTGGTCGCAGGTAGAGGATTCAGATCCTATTTGGCAGGCTCGTTACTATGGATTGAATATTTGGTCACGAAAGAAGGTTGAAGAGAAACTGGACTATATGCATTTGAATCCCGTTCGTGCAGGGCTTGCGGAACAAATTTGTGATTGGTTATGGAGTTCTGCAAGATGGTATCAGGAACAACGATCAGTTGGACTTAAAATATGCTGGCCACCTGGAATTGATAATGACGATGATTTCAATACTTTATAACCTTGAAATGCGGAAGGTAAGACTTCTTGTGCCTACGGCACCCAACCGACAAGTCGGTCGGGCCACCCGGGAAACAAGTCCAATAGGAATTTCAAAGTCCTCATTTACCAGAGAAATGATCAAGAAACCGGTGATTTAGTTAAACACTATCCCGTTCCAATACAGATTTGACATCTTCGACATCAATATCGGTGAAGACTTCCACATGGCCAATACGGTCCGGCAGAACAAATCGTAACTTGCCACCCACCACTTTTTTATCCAGAAGCATCCGGTCCAGAATTTTCCCGGTATCAAGGTTACTTCCTTCGGGCAGGGAAACAGGCAGATTCAATTTCGTCAAAAGGTCAATTTGTCTCTGCGTTGATTCTGAATCAATCAATCCTCTTTTCTCTGCCAGCCTGCTTGCATCCACCATGCCAATGGAAACCGCTTCTCCGTGCATTAATTCTCCGTATCCGCAAAGGGCTTCATAAGCATGCGCAAATGTATGACCATAATTTAAAACAGCTCGCAAGCCGGTCCGTTCTTCTTCATCCTTCTCAACAACGTCTGCTTTCAACTGGCAACTTCTTGCGATGATATGCCTGAGGACCTCCGCTTCTCGTTTGAGAATTCCTTCCGTATTTGTTTCAAGATAATCGAAAAATTCCTGATCCAGAATGACTCCGTACTTTACCACTTCCGCTAATCCACTATGAAAATCTCTATCAGGAAGAGTTTGAATGACGTCGGTATCAATAAAAACGCCAACAGGCTGGTAAAACGCGCCGATCAGATTTTTCCCTTGTGCATGATTGATTCCAACTTTTCCACCGACGGAACTATCGACCTGCGCAAGAAGCGACGTAGGCATTTGAACAAAAGGTAAACCGCGTGTATAAGATGAAGCCAGGAACCCGGCTGCATCTCCAATCACTCCTCCCCCAATTGCAATGACAACCGTTTGACGATCCGCTTTCAGGTTGACAAGCTCATCATACATTTTTGAAATGGAATCCAGGGATTTCGATTTTTCTCCCGGTGTCAGTGAGTGCAGTTTGGTTTGCCAGCCAGCCTGTTTTAAAGAGCTTTCCATTTTCTCTGCAAAAAGTGGGCGAACATTATCATCGGTCACAAGAATGATTTTGCCTGTTCCGTGAAATCCAAATCGGCTTTTTTCAAGCCAACCGGGTAACAGGCTGACAAGTGAATCTTGTTGACCCGATGTAATGGCAATATCGTAGGATCGCTTCGAAAGATTAACGTGAACGATTTCCTGATTTTCAGAAGGGGTTGTCACCAAAGTTGCTTTCTTATTCAAAATGGATTAGTTGCCTGCATGTCAATTATGTTGATTATTAAATCTATCAATATTACTTCTGTTTGAGTCATATTTCCATGAACTGGTTCATCGAATTAACAGATGCATTCATGATAACTTAGTGAAATCGCATCAATTTATTTTTCCGAGTGAGGCTGCTCAAAATTTCTGGTAAGTCGTAAACGACATCATAATGTCGACTTGGGTAAAATATTTTTCAGAAAGATAATAAAGTGTATATTCTGTTCACAATATTATCACATAAGCATATAAAACATAACGAGTTACATCTTTATATTTTGGGATTGCTGTAATTAAATCATCCACCAGATAAACGTCACTTAAAAATATTGATCTTGTCGCAACTTGCTCTGGTGACGATAATTATATTTGCTCACCAAACGATATGATACGGGAAGCATACCTACTACTCCGTCTATCGATAAATGTCATCTGGTCCAGAGTAAGTAGCACGCCAGCGAGCGTACCATTTGCAAATGGGTGCATGCATTTAAAATTCGAGAGAGTCCAGTACTAAGACGTGAAGCTTTAAGTAATAAAGTTTCAGTTTGTTCCAAGTCTTTTCACAACGGTGAAGGCCATGGATGGTCATTGTTCTTTGATTCGCTGCTTTTTCATCAATCACGCTACAGGTCTGTTTCGTGCTGCGCTGAGAAACAAGTTGAGTTTCCGATCCCTGGAGGATTCGAACAGAGAGTAAAATAGCAATCAAACAAAGAGGAGGTGTTCTGTGAATACAGGTCATAAAATATTAGAACAGATTTCAGAACGTTATAACCCCATCGGTTTCCATCAGGAAAACTGGCAGGGTTCCTTTGATGCTTATCTGGATATCGTTCGTGATAACCCGATGGTTGCCCGGACTGCTTATCAAAGACTCTACGACATGATCCTCAAGGATGGAATCTATCCGGTCGAAGGCTCCAAAGAAGGACTCGTCCGCTACGCGTTTTTTGATGACCCTGCGAACAATGGTCGTGATGCCATTTTTGGTTTAACCAAACCTTTAATGGAGTTGGTGAATGTTCTGAAAAGTGCTGCACTCAAATATGGGAGTGAACGCCGGGTTATCCTGCTTCATGGTCCTGTCGGAAGTTCAAAAAGTACAATTG
Source organism: Planctomycetota bacterium (assembly GCA_024277145.1). Taxonomy (GTDB): domain Bacteria; phylum Planctomycetota; class Planctomycetia; order Planctomycetales; family Planctomycetaceae; genus JAJRVU01. Next base: position 3,231 of record JAJRVU010000156.1, on the reverse strand, counting down.
CGCGCTTACTGAAGCGGGGACTTGAACGATACAGCAAAACAGAAGATGGCGCCCTCTATTCCTATGGGTGGAAACAAGATAATGAAGAAGAACCGGTTTTATGGTGCCCAATGTATGAAGATCCACTGCATCTGGTCCCGGAAAAACATCGAACAGAAATTGCAGAATTCCTCAACCAGGAAAACGATCCGGAGAAAAGGTTCCAAGTTGAAATCAGTAGTGATCTTTGCCCATTATGCAGATTCATGTTCCATGAAAAAATGGAAAGATACGATGGAAACTGGACCAAAGTTCTTAGTGAAATTGTTGTCAGGCGAATTACGTTATCCGAACAGGATCGCATAGGTATTGGAACATTCCAGCCGAAGGATGAAAAAAATCAAGACTCAACAGAACTGACAGGCGACATCAACTATCGAAAAATTGCGGAATATGGAAGTGAAAGTGATCCCCGCGCATTTAACTTTGATGGGGAATTCAACGTTGCCAATCGGGGAATGATTGAATTCATTGAAGTTCTCAAACTGGATGTTGCCTTTCTTTATGATTTATTGGGCGCTTCCCAGGAACACAAAATCAAGCCGAAGAAATTTGCGCAAACCAGTATCGATACCGTCATCATTGGCCACACAAACGAGCCGGAATACCGCAAACTTCAGTCGAATGAATTCATGGAAGCATTGCGTGATCGAACAATCAAAATTGATATTCCTTATGTCACAAAACTTTCTGAAGAGAGAAAAATCTATTCCAAGGATTACAATTCAGAGCGAGTCCGTGGCAAACATATCGCTCCTCATACGTTGGGAGTCGCTGCGATGTGGGCTGTTTTAACCCGACTGGAAGATCCGAAAAATGCAGGACTGACTTTGCTTCAGAAGCTGAAATTGTACAACGGCAAATCGTTGCCCGGCTTCACGTCTGATAATGTGGTTCAATTAAGAAAAGAAGCAAAAACGGAAGGAATGCTCGGCATTTCTCCCAGGTATATTCAGGACAAAATTTCCAATGCACTGGTTATCAATAGTGAAGCGAACAACCTGAACCCGTTCATGGTTCTTAACGAACTTGAAAAAGGCTTGAAACATCATTCCTTAATCCAGAATGAAGAATTGAAAGATCATTACAGGCAATTAATTTCCATAGTTAAGGAAGAATATACGAACATTGTTAAAAATGAAGTTCAGCGCGCAATTGCTGCAGATGAAGATGCGCTCGATCGTTTATGTGGAAACTACATTGATAATGTCAAATCTTACACCCAGAAAGAGAAAGTCAAAAACAAGTTCACGGGTGAGGATGAAGAACCGAACGAACGACTCATGCGTTCTATCGAAGAAAAAATTGATATTCCGGAATCTCGCATGGATGACTTCCGAAGGGAAATTATGAATTACATCGGTGCCCTTTCACTTGATGGAAAGAAGTTTGATTTTCGAACGAATGAACGGCTTCAAAAAGCATTGGAAATGAAACTGTTTGAAGACCAGAAAGACACAATCAAATTAACCAGTCTGGTTTCTAATGTGATTGATTCTGATACGCAGGAAAAAATTGATATTGTCAAATCTCGCCTTATCAGGGACTACGGATACAACGATGAATCAGCTACGGATGTCCTGCAATATGTAGCCAGCATTTTTGCACGAGGTGATACCAAATCAGAATCTTGACAGTGATTGGGATTTTACAGGGAGAGAAAATATGGCTGATTGATTTCAGGAAAGGATAGAATGTCATGGGCCGTCATATTGAAAGAGACTTTTCCCGATTCAATAAAATTGTTCGTGGAAAAGTTCGTGAAAATCTTAGAAAATATATCACTCATGGCGAAATGCTTGGGAGGAAAGGTCGGGAAACCGTCAGCATTCCGGTTCCTAATATCAATATTCCACATTTTCAACATGGCGAAAAAGGGAATGGCGGAGTTGGCCAAGGAGAAGGAGAACTTGGTCAACCTATCGGGCGTGGACATGGAGACGGACCGGGTACTGGTCCGGGAGAAGCGGGCTACCAAGCGGGAGCCCACATTCGGGAAGTTGAACTTTCACTCGAAGAACTGGCTGGAATGTTGGGTGAGGAACTGGAGCTTCCCAATATTGAACCTAAAGGGACGAACACGATCAAAACTAAAAAAGATCGTTACACATCAATCCGACAGACCGGTCCCAATTCACTGAGGCATTTTAAACGAACATATAAAAACGCCCTTAAACGACAGATCATTTCACAGGAATACACTCCTTTAAAACCAACGATTATTCCGACCAGGGATGATGAACTTTATCGATCGTGGAAAACGGTGAACGAGCCGGACACAAATGCTTCGATTATTTACATCATGGATGTCTCCGGTTCCATGACGGACGACCAGAAAGACATTGTGCGAACGGAAGCTTTCTGGATTGATACCTGGTTGAAAAATCAATACGACGGATTGGAACGACGATACGTGGTGCATGACGCAGTTGCACATGAAGTTGATGAAGATACGTTTTACCAGATTCGTGAAAGTGGCGGGACAAAAATTTCATCCGCTTATGAGCTGACTTCAAAAATCATCAAAAGAGATTTCCCCCCGGAAGACTGCAAGATTGACTGTTTTCAATTTTCCGATGGAGACAACTGGGGAGACGACAATAACGAATGTTTGAAAACATTAACCGAAGAACTATTACCTGTCTGTAATTTATTCTGTTATGGGCAGGTAAAAAGCCCTTATGGATCAGGCGATTTTATCCGGGAACTCGACAAAATCAAGAACAAGTTTGAAAATCTCATCCTTTCTAAAATTGATCATAGAGAGGAAATTTACGATTCGATTAAAGAATTTTTATCGACTGGAAAATAGTAATTTCACGTTAGTTTAATCAACACTGAAACAGGACTGAGAAGTCATGGCTATCAGCATTAACAGACCACTTCCACCGGAAATACAGGCTTTACAGCAAGAGCTGGAAGCCAAGGCTTCGGAATATGGCCTCGATTTTTTCGAAACCATCTTTGAAGTAGTTGACTATGAAGAAATGAGCATGCTGGCAGCTTATGGCGGATTTCCGCAACGGTATCCACACTGGCGATTCGGCGCACAGTACGACGAACTGATGAAAGGATATTCTTACGGCCTTCAAAAAATTTACGAAATGGTCATCAATACTGATCCCTGTTATGCATACCTTCTCGGTGCAAATGAAATGTTGGATCAGAAACTGGTGATTGCTCATGTTTATG
>JAJRVU010000155.1 GCA_024277145.1 Planctomycetota bacterium | reverse complement strand
TGCCGAAGAACGTAATGCTGTTATCAATAATATAAAAACATTTGCAGACGGGCTGCTGGAACGTGCCATCTCTGCGTATCAATCGATTGAATACCAGGTAAATCCTGATCTCGCGATGGCAGAATCTCGTTTAGAGTTGAATTACCGTGTTCCTGATAATCAACGTTTGGAATGGGCGCAAAAAATCGTTAAAGAAACGGGAGACCGTGAACCCAAAACCACCCAGGAAGTTTATGCCCGCGAACAAGTAATTCTCCACGAACGGCAATCAACCGAAGTTGTTCTGCAAGGAATTAAAATTGGCGACATCACAATCGGTTCATTCCCAACCGAAACTTATGCACTCACCGGATTAAAAATCAAAAAACAGAGCCCTTATCAAAAAACGATGGTCATTGAACTGGCTAACGGTGGAGATGGTTACATTCCCCCTCCCGAACAGCATTATCTGGGAGGTTATAATACATGGGCTGCTCGTTCTGCAGGGTTGGAAGTCCAAGCTGAACCGAAAATGACTGAAACCGTCATACAATTGCTTGAAAAAATCACAAACCTTCCAAGACGTTCTTCAAAACTTTCGACAGGTCCCGCAACTCATTCAATCATGAACCTCAAACCTCTTGCCTATTGGCGAATGAATGAAATGGAAGGTTCCCATGCAATTGATGATTCCGGTTATGGACACGATGGCTATTATGAACAGGGAGTTGTTTATCATCTTGAAGGCCCGGATAAATTCAACGTGAACAGCCAAAAAAACCGGGCTGCTCATTTTGCAGGGGGAAGAATGAGTTCACGGTTACCACAAATTAAAAATCAATTCACAGTTTCACTCTGGTTCTGGAATGGTATTGATTTTGATGTTCGTGAAACCGCTGGTTGGATGTTTTCCCGCGGGAATAATCGAGGTTTTGGGCCACGTAGTTTGCATCTTGGCCTGGGTGGAAAAGAAAACAGTGGAAAAATTCTATTACTGACAGGCAATGATAATAAGTCTACACTCGTTGGAAAAACTGCCATTAAACGATGGGAATGGAACCACGTTGTTCTTGTTCAGGATAATCATTCGGTAAAAATTTATCTCAATGAAAATGAAACGCCTGAAATTGAAACAACCCTCAATAATGTTGACCAACATTTTATTAACAGTTTCTTTCTGGGAGGACGTTCTGATAATCAATCCAACTGGGAAGGCCGGCTTGATGAAGTCGCTGTTTTCAACCGGGCATTAAACAAAAGTGAACTCAAAAAACTGTCCGCCAAGTGATTCATGTTTTTAAGGGAATTTCACTAATGAGCAACAGAAATATTGACCGAATGATCAATTTGCTAATAATTTCGACATTCTTTCTTTCATTTTTCAGCGTATCGATAATTTTATCGAACTCTAAAAAAGAAAAAGAATTAGACAAAAGGACAGAAAGCCTTGAAGCTATAATCACAACAATCAATAATCTAGTTGACCAGTCAAGAAATACTATTCAGGTGAGAGAAAATGAGTGACAAGAAAAAAAAGCTTCTGGCTATTTCCCTGACCCTTTCTCTACTATCACAGGCAGTAGTCATCTGGTTAAATTTAGAGAGATCTCAAGAATTAGATAACAGGGAAAAACAGCTTACTATTATGGAAAAAGAATGTGATCAGTTATTGATAGCTGCGGAGATTAAAATTCGGGTCAAATAACATAACGTCTTATTTTTGAATTCACATTATCATTATTCAACTGAATAATATCTCTTCGTCATATAATGACAGGCAATTCCCATTCCAACGGCTACAACTTGCTTGGGAATGGTTCCAGAAATATTCGGATAATGGTAAAACTGTTTGATGATAAGAAATATCACGCCTGTCCAGATCAAAAGAATAAAATTGGAAACGACAGAATTTTTTCCTCGATAAAAATTCCTGCTGACTTTTGCACCGATAAGAAATGTCAAAACAACAATAACCAGCCAGCCCCATTTTTCATACTGCTGATATTCAGGGAGACTTAAACTGTCTTTGCCGAGCTTTAAATACTCCTGAATAAACAACCCTTTTTTCAGGTAGAGATAATTCCAGCTATCTCGAATAAAAGCCATGCAGGTTAATGTGATTCCAAGTTGCCAGGAAAGATAATTGGAATTCATACCAATCATGACCAGCACAGCACACAACACTGAAAAAATGGGATGAAATGGAACATGAAAATTGGTGTAACAGGCAAGAAAAACAAGAATCATCGCCACGGGATAGTTGATAAAAGCTGGTATATTCAGGCTTTGATCTTCATCAATGGACCATTGCTCATTCATTAATTCATGTCGGTGATTGTAACAGGCAATTCCGAGCCCTGCCCCGTAAAGGAACCCAAAATAAAGTTCCATACATGACCACCAACCCATTCCCAGCAGGCTGGCATAACGGGCACCAAACAGGGTCTCACTAATTTCAGGACCATAATAAAGGAACGTGCTTCCAACACCGAAACCAACTCCACCGTAAAGCAGACCATACAAAGAAAAACGGATCAGAAAGGAATCCTTTGTTCTGATGTAATG
>JAJRVU010000154.1 GCA_024277145.1 Planctomycetota bacterium | reverse complement strand
CTTACCAGCCGATCAAATGTGGTTTTTGATCCGCTTTGCGGGTGTTCCCTGTTGAGGGAAACGTGTGTGGCACCCTGCTCTCTTCCACAATACTCTCAGTCATAGATGAATTATTTTATAACCGTGAAGTTGTTCATTCTGCTTTGGATCGTCTGATCCTCGAACAGTTTGAACAGTCCGCATAACTTTAATTTAATGTTTTTATTTGTGGAGAACTCTATACTGTCATCCATCTTAATACAGGTTACACTTAACTTTAGCATTGCTGGATTGCTTGGAAACGTTATGGAAAGGCCCCTGCCCGTTACACGTAAAAGAAGATCGCTCTAAAAAGACGAGGTGAAGAAGTGAAAAAACTGATTGCTTATTTTTTTCGGAGTGATGCAAGAGTGTCAAAAAGATTAAGCGTGGTCTCAAAAACTTTGGCGTTTGCTTTTGCATGGAGTTCGTGGACAGGTAAGGTGGCAATGCTTGAGATTTTTTGTGAAAAATCACCCGAGTCCGCTTCCGACGAAGCTGATGCAACTGAGTTTGCAACGTCCTCAATTCCTCGGATAGCTGAATTAATTCCACTTAAAGCATTATGAGCAGTTTTGGCGAGTGATCCAATTTGCATTTCTCAAAACCTGTTTAAGAAGTAAAATATCATTAAAGAAGATCGGCTGTATTTGAACCTTGAAAAAGAAGTTCTGAACATTCGAAAAAGATTTCTAACTTTTTTAAATGCGCACGCAACAATACCCTTTTAATATGACTAGTCAAATAATGAACGATCATAAATAAGCTGTATTTGAAGAATCAATCAGATAGATCGATTATAACGATTAAAGCCATTTTATTATTGAATCACAGTTTGACTCGAAATGAGATGCTTCAATCTTCAGAGAGGGTCGTTCTACTTCAGATAGGATTTTAAAAGGTAGACTCCGACAACCGGAGGAATGAATAAAGTCAGGAAAAATTGAATCGGCCAGAATCGTTCGGTAATTTCTGTAAGGAAATTTAAATCAATTATTACAGAACCGATAACGGACCAACAGAAAACCATCATGGCAATTTGTTTTTTTTGTTTCTGATCTCCTTCAGAGAGATTAGAAAAAGAAGTCTTTGTTTTTTTTGGTTTGGAATCTTTTTTTAATTCCGGTTCTTGAATGGCCTCTTCATTCCTCATGCCGGCGGCATAATATTTTGTAATTCCCTGGTTGATTGCTCTTGGCGAAGCCAGAACTGGTCGCATTGGGATGCCCATACGCAATCGGATTTCGTCTTCCAATTCAGGTGATGGTTCATGAACAGTAGCTGTCAGAAGCATGTCATCATCTATAAACAGGGGTAGGATAGAATGCCGTTTGACAATGCTACGTGGAATTTGATCCAGAACCGATTCATCTGGTGTCATAGTTTCAAGGTCAACATAAGAATATCCAAGCTCACCGGCCCAAGCTTCAGTCGCTGTACCCTGATCAACAATTTTCATCTGCACGAGTCCATCCCGGAGTGAGATCCCTCTTGCATCAGCAAATTGCTTTGCTTCTTTAGCCTGCTCTTTGGAGATTTTTTTCTGTCGATAAAGAATATGCAAAATGGTATTCGCACCCTTCTCTTTATCCAACCCTGATTCAACAACTCGTCCCTGACTTTCATCGTATTCAAGTTTACGTTCAGGGTCTGTCAGGCAAAGCATTGCTTTGGCCATCTCATTCATGAGATCCTGAGATTCCTTCAGGTACTTGCCCGATGCATATTTCCGAACGTGGTTATTTAACTTCGAATAATTTTTTCGGATTTTTTCAAAATTATCTTCAAATTGAACAAGCCTGAGTAGTTCATAGTGTCCTGGCGGACGTGGACCCTCTGGTATTCCAAGCCAGTCCTTGTAGACATCCAATGGCATATGTATCACGTTCCTTGAATATTATCAGTGAAAACTAGTGCCTTGTCAAAGCTGAACCCTGTTGTGAATAAGGGGGTGGGTGCGTAAGAACTCTAACGCACTCCGTTGTCGTGCTTTATACACTTTACCAACCCCAATCTTTAAATTTGACGAAACACTAGTGCAGGTTGCACTTAACTATAGCATCGCTGGATAGCATGGAAATTTTATTTTAAGATTCTAACCCGTTACGCGCAAATGAATCTCGCTCTAACAGAAGCTCCCGCTATCCAGAAATGGATCAATCAGATTGTGTCGAACTCATTGAGGGAAAAACCCTATTCAATATTATAATTTTCAGCAAGGATTTTAAAGGAATCAAGCCCTTGGTCATCCAGGCCATAATCACGAACAATTTCAGTTGTTGCTTCGGTATTTGTTGTTAACTCTTTTGCACTCGCATGGATTCGTCCGTTTGCATCATATTCGTAGGTGACTTCAACAGGAGAACCTTTTGGTAAATTTGGAGGGAGGCCAACAACTCGGAAATCACCAATTTGAGTACAGGCATCAGGATCCTGTGCATCTCCTTCAAGGATATGAACATGAATTCTTTGCTGGTTATCAGTATTAGTGACAAACCTTTGTGATTTACTGAATGGTATCTGAGTGTTTTTAGGAATCATAATATGATTGATTTTCTCAGATGTGTTATCAGGGTTTGTGATTTTTACGCCGAGTGAGTGAGAGTTGACATCACTTGTGTGCACGGAACGAAGCCGTTTAATAATGGCTTCAGCCATCTGGCCTTCTGCTCCTGTTGCTTTTGCTTCAAGGATGGCTGCATGGATCGCAGCGCCTTGTGCAACAGCTTCTTCCGGAATCACTGTTGCTCGCGAAGGTTCTTTTTTACAGACTTCTTTCAACATTTGCTCAACTACTGGCATGTATGTTGATCCACCAATTAACAGAACTTCGTCTAGTTTGCTAGGATCGACATCTGCCTGTTGAAGAACTAATTCTGTTGTGTCTTTAGTGCGTTGTAATAAATCGGCAGTCATGCGTTCAAAATCTGCACGAGTTAAAGAGACGCTTAATGATTTGCCTTTGTAGTAAACAGAAATAGGGTATTGAGATTCTTCACTGAGAACTCTTTTGGCTTCTTCGCATTCTTGCGAAAATGCTCTGAGCGCTTCCGGATCATCTCGAGGATCTTCACCGAATTGTCGCATGAACTGTTCAGAAACATGGTCAACAAGTCGTCGACTCCAGTCAAGACCACCAAGCATGACATCGCCATCGGTTGCAAGAACCCTGAAGTTGGTTGGGGTATAAGAGACAACAGTCACATCGAACGTTCCACCACCGAGGTCGTAAACCATGATGGTTTTTTCTTTGCTGTCAAGTTCGGCTCGTCCGAGTTCCCCTTTCTTCCCGGCATAGGCAAGTGTTGCAGCGGTTGGTTCGTTAATAATATCCACAACATTCAAGCCAGCAATTCGTCCTGCATCCTGTGTTGCTTTTCGGCGAACATCATTAAAGTAATAAGGGACGGTAATAACTGCATTTGTAATGGGTCCTATTCTCTCTTCCGCATCCTGCTTCAGTTTTTTGAGGATCAATGCAGAAATGAATTCTGCTGTCAGTTTTTTATTCTGGTATTCAACCGAATAGTCGTTGTTTCCCATTTCTCTTTTAACGGCTTCAACAATTTGTTCATTTCCAGCGATAGAAATTCTTTCAAAAGAAGGTCCCACCATAACGCGTCCATCATCACCGAGTAACACGACTGATGGCGTGATCGGCCTGTCATCCGCATTATGGATAAGTTCAGGGTTTCCATCTTTATCCAAATGAGCAATTGCTGAATACGTTGTGCCCAAATCGATTCCAACTGTATTACCTTCGAGAAAATTCATTCTTTGTCCTTACTCTGATTTTAAATAGATTTTGAATATGTGTTTAAATTTGCTATTCGTTAACAAAATATCTTATTGATGAATTTGGTACTTGTTTTTTATTGTGCGAGATATGAACGACACAAATTGGGCAACAGAGTTTCAGGACCCTCGAAACAGGTACAAAAAGTCTTTACCTCAATTGTTTATTCATTCTGACCGGAGTTAAGACCGGAATCAAGCGCCTCTCGAAGCATCTGGCTTTTTTTTATAGCTGTTTTTCAGGTAAAAGGAATGAAAACGGAATTTCCCTTGTTCACAAGCTTATTGTGTGGTTGATCTGATTTCGAACATCAGCAGGCAGAAGAAAAAATTGTGGCTATTTGTACTCTATATTTGCCTGGTGAAGATCTTCTTTAATGAGAGGGAAATAATACGATATTGAGGTGAAAACTCATCAATTAATAATAAATTGCAGGATGTCACTTGGCTACAGCACTGTACATTCCCGGTTTATCTTTTCCTTTGAGGATTCGGAATTCTGAATTCGATCCGACAGGCAGTGTATAGTGTTCAACAATTTGTCCCTGTTCACGCCTTCGGTATTCCAGAGGTCGGGTCACATCAAAGAAATGCGACTTTCCGGGTTTTAACGTGTAAGGACCACCCCAGCCGCTTGTAAAATATTTCATTTCGTAAATGAGTGGTTTGTCAGTTTTATTTTTAATACGAACTCCGGGTGCATTTAATTCCGCGATTAGAAACGGTCCAGCCCAGGTAATTTCGTTTAAACGGAAAGAAGAGTTGCCAAAGACAAAGTCTTTGAGTTCAAATTCTTTTGACCCACTGCCATCTGTCCAGTCACGCCAGCCTTCCATGAACAGATTTTTCAGGGCACCCAATTTAATTTCTGGATTTTCTGCCTTGTAGTCTTTTACAAAACCACCTTTGAATTCAATTTCGGGATCTCCTTCCCAATTTATCTGAAGAGCACGTTTGGAATATTCTGGTTGTAATAGTGAAATATCTGATTTTTGGGACAAGTTTAATTCAAATCGAGCAATTGTTTTTCTTTCGCCCGGTTTTTCATTTGATGCAACTGAAATCAGAATGACCGCTTTTGGGATTGAATAACTAAATAACGTTTTTGATATTGGTTCAGGCTTTTCGGTCTTTTTATCTGTCTCGCCTTTTGGTGAATCTT
>JAJRVU010000153.1 GCA_024277145.1 Planctomycetota bacterium | reverse complement strand
TCACCAAGCAGCAGGAATTTAAAGTGGGACGAATCCCGGAAGGAGTTGCGTTTACTTCAGATGGAAAACACCTGCTGGTTCAATGTCACCCTGCCAAAGAAGTCTGGATTTATAAAATTAAAGGATTGACAGTTCATGAGGTTCCCGGATTGTCTGAAGAAAACATCAAGAATAATCCTTCGCTTCGTGACTTCCATCCTGCACACATGAAAGTGGGCGGGTTTCCCTCTTCCCTTCGAGCAGTCCCGTAACAGACATAAAAACAGAATAAATAAAAATCCCAACAAGATCGATTTGAATGAGCACTTCATTTCGATCCGATTGGGATAATTGTTTTTATTTTTTAATGGTAGCAATCTTAAATGCTATCAATTTTAAATATTAGCAATCGTTGGAACTTCGAATCCTTTTCGATTCTCATCTTTCAGCAGGATATTTGCTTCAGTAGCAAAGTCCCCCACATGAGTTTCTGCTTCAGGATCAAACGTCAACCAGGGACCGACAACGTACTCTGCTCCGTCTTCAGGAATTCCAACGCCCTTATTCATAATGGTATGGAGTTTCATAAAATGCTCATAAGCAAGGGCATTGTCGCCGAATCGTCCTGCTTTTGCATTGAATGGAACTTTGCTTCCCAAACGGTATGAATTGTTAATAAGATGTCCTAAAACACACCCATTATGTGCATCCAATGCATTTCCGTTAGCCATGCCCGGATCTCCTGCACGACAGGCAGCAATAAAGCTTCCCCAGTTTCCACCCGGAGTCACCTTTCCATCAGGAACGGAAATCTTTTCGCCGACAGAATCACCTTTTGCAAAATACTTTTCCCGGATGATTTTTCCACCATCTTCAAAGTAGTATTCATTTTCGACCTGTCGTTGGTAACCTTCATAATTCACATTACGAACGTTAAAGAAAACGTATTGCCCATTGGGATATTCAGCAATACCAAACATGGTGTTAGGAGTCTCTCCCTGATCGTTCCATTTAAATCGACCGCCGATTGCCATCGCTCGAACAGGATGTGTCAAATCTTTATCAACAGCCCAGCGAGCAACATCTAACTGGTGAGTCCCCTGATTATTCAGATCGCCATTTCCACTTTTCCAGAACCAATGCCAGTTGTAATGAACGTAGTTGGCATGAAATTTATCAATCTGTGCTGGCCCTCTCCAGAGATTCCAATCCAGATTTGCAGGTGGATCAGAAATTGGTTTGAATCCAATACTTCCACGAGGTTTGCAACAATACCCGTAAGAGACTTTCAGTCGGCCGAATTTTCCTGCCTGGATTGCTTCAGTCAGACCAGCAATTTTTGCATCACTTCTTCTCTGGGTACCATGTTGAATCACAACGCCATATTTTTTCTGGCATTCAACAACAATTCTACCTTCCGCAACATCATGGCTCATCGGTTTTTCAACATAAACATGTTTCCCTGCCTGAGCACCCCAGATTGTAATTAATGAATGCCAATGGTTAGGGGTTGCAACGGAAATCGCATCCAGACTCTTATCTTCCAATGCTTCCCGCACATCTTTAATCGCTTTACCTGTGAATGTTTTTCCTGTTTTTGCTTCCAGCAGTTTAACTTTAACTCTTAAATTATTTTCATCCGGGTCAACCAGGTAGGCAACATCCACGTTATCTTGCCCCAACCAACCATTAAGATGAGATGTTCCACGACCACCACACCCTACGACTGCAATTCGAACTCGGTTATTGGCACCGATCACATTTCCGGAGGCTCGTGTTCCTGAAAGCAGAAGACCAGAACCGACTGCTGCGGTTTGAATAAAATTACGACGACTGATTTGTGACATATTCATTTCCCCAAATGTTGAAATTAGATTTATGGATGAAACTTTAAGACGTTTATTTTACGGTAATCAATAACCACATTCACTTAAGCGCAATGCAGTCAATAGAAAATATCCACACCCATTCATGCTAAACATAAACAGATGGTGATACAACCATAAAGAGGGCTTCAGGGGCATGTTTTAAATATCAAACCGCCCTGTTTTTACAGTAAAATGTTATATATTTGAAGGGAATACCTACTTTATGTACGGGAATCCTTTTTGAGTCACTATTTTTGCAGATAGAATACAAAGAATCAGGAACCTAATACAGTGCGATCTGAAACGTACCAATCTGTAAAACAAGATTGTCAATAATAGGAAATAACCGTGGACAATTCTGAACAAGCCAAAGAGAGCTCTTCAGCTGTTACCTCGAAAAAGAAATTCAAAATTGGTCCTTTTACAATTATTGAATGGCTCATCGTTATTAGCATTATCACGATACTAATCATATTATTAAATCATGCAATACAGCAAACTCGGAACCCAAAAGGCCCAGCCGGTAAAATGATTCCTACAGAGCTACCGAATGAATCCAATCGAATTGTGCATTCAACAGGGCTTTCGATTATTGCACCAGTTAACTGGGTATACCGTGATAGAAACCCCGCTGAACCATATATAAGAATTTTCCCTCGTGTTAGCCGGGGAAGACGAGATATAGCCAACATTACAGTCAGACTAATTGGAGTACCTGATACACAATATATTAACACCTACATTTATACCTGTAATAAAACCATTTTCCGGGGCTACCCCGCATTCGAAAAAATGGAAATCCGACGTGAGAAAGTTTTTCTCGATGATCCAGGTAACTCATTATTTACACTCTATATCAACCATGATGGTGTATGGTGGTTTGTTGAATTTTCTGTCGCTGATGAAATGACAGAGCTACCCAAAGAAATCAGGCAGTACATCAACACCATTCAATTCCCGAAAAAGAGCGAGACAACAAAATGACAGAGACAGCTATTCCTTTTCTGCATTGAATCCACACAAAAAAAGGGTGCTCCATCATCATGATGAAACACCCTTTATAAATATACCGGAGGCGGGACTCGAACCCGCACGCCCATTACGGACTCGGGATTTTAAGTCCCGTGCGATTATTATATTCATCAATTTGAACTACATGTAATTTACATTGCATAAATTCACATCATCCTATTATTATTGATTTTAGCAAAATATTCGAGACTAAATACTCTCATCTGTATACAATCTGAATGGCAGTTGGATTTCCCATTCTGCCCCCATATTGCCCCCAGGAGAGAATGATGGCTTGGATTGAATATCGAGATGGTAAAAACAAAGGAACATGGCGTATTTCATTCCGAATTGGTGATCAACGCTATAACCGATCATTAAAAACTAATGATAAGAAAGAAGCAGAAACACGACAAGCACGGCTTGAAGAAAATATTCGCCTAATCGAAAGTGGTCGTCTTCAAATCCCAAGAGAATCCGATATAGCTACATTTCTTCTCTCTGATGGAAAACTCAACAATAAAATCAAACCTAAAAAGTCCTTATCACTCTCAGGTATAATAGCAGAATTCTTCAATAGTCTACCAGAGCAGAGTTTGGAAGAATCCACTCTATCCGGAATGAAAAAACACCAGAGACATCTTGAGCGTATTCTTGGCAAGAATTTTTCTGTCCAGAATTTGACCTTGGACGACCTTCAGAGATATGTCAACAAGCGTTCCAAAGAAAAAGGGAGTCGTGGAGGAACTGTTGGTCGAAATACGATTAATAAGGAACTTGTCACATTCCGAACCGTTTGGGGATGGGGTTGTGAAACTGGTAGATTGGAAGGAGTCTTTCCCCGTAAAGGAATTCGACTTCCCAAAGCAAAAGAAATTCCGATATTCCAAACATGGAAGGAAATAGAGCGACAGATTACACCTAATACTTCAGATAATGAAAAAGCTGACCTTTGGGATTGTCTTTA
>JAJRVU010000152.1 GCA_024277145.1 Planctomycetota bacterium | reverse complement strand
CTGAGACAATCTTGTCAATTGTTCCATGAAACGAAAGAATCGGAGGAGCATCTTTCGTCAGATGTTTGATTGGAGAACCCAACGCATACGCCTCAGGGATTTCATCGATTGTGCCTCCAAAAAATGAAATCGGCTCTTCACGACCACGAACATCATCCCTTGTTAAATCACAAGGACCATAAAAATTCACAATCGCCTGCAGTTTGCTGCTCTGGTCAGCATATCCGCCATTTCCTTCCAGTTGAGGATCATTCGAAAAACCTGCAAGCATCGCAAGATGTCCTCCTGCTGATCCCCCAACCGCTCCAATTTTATCAGGATTGATGGAATACTTATTTGCATGGGCACGAATCCAGCGAATCGCACAATTCACATCCTGGATCGCTGCAGGAAACTTTGCGACCCCGGAGAGACGGTAAGATATCGTTGCAGTCACATATCCCATTTTTGCAAAATGAATATTATAAAAAAGATAATCTTCCTTATCACCCTTTTTCCATGCACCACCATGAATAAAAATTATACAAGGGACAGCTTTCTTCAATTTTTTTGGAACATAAAGATTCAAGGAAAGACTTTTTCCATCGATATTCTGGTATTCAACATTTTTGTATTCCTGAATTTCTTCAGGAATCGATGCAGGCTTTTCAATGATTTTGACAGCACCTGTGAAAAAAGCGATTTTGATCATATCAAGCGAACTGTAACCCTTCGGTGCAGGAGGTGTCCCCGGCCACAATTTTTGTATCTTCAGGGTTCCCGGATGAACAACTTTGGCTTCCTTCACCGCGGGAGTAGCTGCAGACGCTGATTGAGTCAATAATGAGTAAGGAACATTCAAAACAACGGAAAGAAGGATGATCAACAAAAATCGTGTTCGTTTATTGGTTTTCATAAGGTTTGATTCTCTTTATAATTTAAGATGGCCTAGTGTTTCGTCAAATTTAAAGGTTGGGGTTGGTAAAGTGCATAAAGCACGACAACGGAGTGCGTTAGAGTTCTTACGCAAACAATTCTCAGCCTTGATAAGGCACTGGTCCTGTTTTTGATCTTACTTGTTATTCTGAAAACGGCCAGAAAACGGAATGGATACTGTAGTATCATACCAATATTATTCTGCTCGGATTCACATTTTTTCTACTTTTAAACATAATAAGGAACCCCTGTGAAGGAATATCAGGCAACATTGCTTTATCGCCCGGAAAAAGACTCATTACGGTTTCTCCCCGAAGGTCCTTACCCCGTTGGCGAAAACCAATTCAGCTGGATTTCCATTCAGCATGGAAAAGAAGAAACCACCGGATCACTGAACATTCTTGACCTGTCTCATTCAGAAAATAAAAACTGGCTCTTGAAAGGTCGTCCCGGCTTTGCCTTCCCAACCGATCAAAAAAACATTTTTGTCATCGGACTCGAAAGAGACATCATCCTGTTCAACATCGAAACAGGTGACAGCGAAAAACTCGCAGGACCTGTGGATGAATCTGCTTCCAACACCATTATCAACGATGGCATCTGCTTTGACGAAGGTTTAATTTTCGGTTGCAAGGAATTATCTTTCACAAACCCGGTTGCTGGTTTGTATTATTTCCGAAGCAGGGATAGAAAACTATTTCTTTTAAGAGACGACCAAACCTGTTCTAATGGAAAAATTCTCTCAGGCTCCGGCTTCAAAAGAACATTGCTTGATATCGACACCCCAACCAAAAAAGTGGTCTCCTACCAGATTGATCTGGAAGAAGGAACCTTATCCGATCCGGAAACTGTTCTTGACCTGAACGATGTCGAAAGTTATCCCGATGGCATGATTGCAACGCCTGATGGAAAAAGCGTGATCATTGCCTTCTTCAATCCCAATCCTGCCAACGAAGGCGAAGCCCGACAGTATTCGATTAAAAACGGAAATCTGGAAACGATCTGGAAACTGGAACATTCCCCACAAGTAACTTGCCCGCAACTGATTGATCTCGATGGAGAAATCAAGCTGGTCTTAACCACTGCAGTTGAAAACATGAGTGAGGAACAAAAACAGAAATCGACAAACGCAGGCTGCCTGTTCCTGGCCAATACGGATTTTAATTCCCTGCCGGACCAACCTGTTTATCATATTCAATAATTTCCATACACTTTTTTACAGAAGAGAGTGAAAATGTAGGTCAGGCTGTGCCTGACGAATGGAGAAAGATTAAAGGAATCACAGATTCACACAAATGACCACAGATTTTTTTTAACATGAAACATTCGGCGGTAGGATCTGCTGTGCAGACCAATGATCGGTGATAAAAAACGGAGGGTGGCCCGGCCGAAACGGCTGGGTCGCGATAGCGACAAGAAGAATCTCCATACGCAATTAATTTCTGTGACGCATACCATTATGAAACAGTCAGACAGGATAAGCTAATGATGAATTCAACGTTTGACAATTACTGAACGCTGAAGGTGATCCTTCTTGTGCCTTCGGCACCCAACCAAACAAGTTGGTCGGGCCACCCTTTGAATGTTCAATAAAATATTTGTGCCTTCGGGCCTTTGTGATAAATAATCAATTCTTTCTATTAAATGTCTCTGCGTGAGAAATAATTTATCAATAAAAATATCGACCAACATATTTGAATACTCAAGGAGGAAAAATGAGTCAGGTTTCGTATCTAGTTTTTGATGTGGAAGCGATTGCGGATGGAGAACTAATATCCAATGTCCGTTACCCGAAAGAGAACCTGCCGGGGGATGAAGCGCTCCAAAGGTATCGTGATGAACTGATGGAATCTAAAGGTTCCGATTTCATTCAACATACATTCATGCTGCCCATTTCTGTTGCTGTCGCCAAATTGGAAGAGATTTTCGTCTTCAGGAACTGACGGTTCTCGATTCACCCGAATACCGCCCGGAAGAAATCACCCGCCGATTCTGGCAAGGCTGGGAACATTACGGTCGGCCGGCGTTTGTCACGTTTAACGGCCGCGGATATGACATGCCTGTACTGGAATTGGCAGCTTACCGATACGGGTACCCTCTGCCCGGCTGGTTCAATGTCGAAGCGCGAAGTTTTGAACAAGCCCGCAACCGTTACAATATTGATTCGCATATCGACCTGATGGATCTCTTTTCCAATTTCGGCGCAGGTCGAATGACGGGAGGACTGAACGTTCTTGCAAACATTATCGGGAAGCCCGGAAAGACCGGCATCGATGGCTCGCAGGTTCAAGACATGTACCTCAATGGAGAAGTCGAAGCGATCAATGATTACTGCAGATGTGATGTCCTTGATACCTATTTCGTTTTCCTTCGCAGCCGGGTTCTCATTGGCAAGCTCGACCTGAAAGAAGAACAGAATATTGTAGCCGAAGCCAAAGATTGGCTGGAAAAAGAAGCAGAAACCAGCCCAGCCTGCAAACATTACCTCGAACACTGGGGCGACTGGATACCACCCGAAACTTAGATAATTGCCATTTATTTATGATCCGGCCACGACTTTATCACGTTCTGAATAAGAGTGTCCCTGTTATATTACTTTAATAATCACATAGATTGAAATATTTATGAGCAATGGATTAGTACCGCCAGAAGAAACAAATTGGGATCAAATAAGAGAATTAGTTCTCGCAGCGATTGGAGATGTACCATATGTTGGCTCAACTGCATCTTCTATTATGGGAATGATGGTAACATCACCAATTTCCAATCGAACAAATGAATTCCATGAATCTATTATTGATGAACTTCAAAAGTTACAAAGCGAGAAAGAGAATATTATAGAGAATTTAGTCAATAATGAAATATTTACTGATGCAGTACTCTCAAGCGCAAAAATAGCTATTTCGACAAGACATCAAGAAAAAAGGAATTCATTAAGAAATTCGGTTTTAAATGTAGCTGAAGATCCAAATAAATATAGTGCCGTTCAAGACTATTTTTTTCAAATTATTGAACAACTAACAATTGATCAGATTCAACTTCTACATTATCTTAAATCAACTCATAATTTTTCCATTTCTGTAGAAGAAATCAATCTCAATCATTTCATGAAACATTTGAATTCACTAATCAGCAAAGAAATAGAGAGTTATGCTGCAAGCAAAACATTAACACATTTAGGCTGGGACCAATTGGTTAGATTTGGATTGATAAATAAAATTGCCACTCCTAATGCTAATTATTTAAAAAATAAATGGACTACCGAGTTCGGTGATAACTTTCTCGAATTTATTAACCGAAAAAATAATTAATACAAGTTCTTATCATTATAGATAAAAGTCGCTTACAGTAAAAAACTATCAACGTCTTCTCAATAATTCTACAATAACCCACGTTTCCCCTTGTAAAACCGCTTGTTTTAATTCCTCACATCCCTGTTATAATAGAAGGTCAATTAACAGGCAATCTCTGGAAACAATGTAGAAACTGACGACCATTCTTCAACAAAAATAATTCAAGCACAAGTAAAGGTTTTTCATGAGTCGTTATATTTCTGTCCTGACTATTCTCCTGCTCTCTTGCCAGATGGAAGCAGCGAATGACATTAAAGACTTCAAACAATCAGAACCTGCTGAACAGGATAAGATCACTTTTTCTGATTCGGATTGGCCCTGGTGGAGAGGTCCCAACAGAAATGGCATTGCCTCTTCCGGCCAAAACATTCCAACTAAATGGAGCCAGAAAGATAACGTCTTGTGGAAAGTTTCGATCCCCGGACGAGGTCATGGATCCCCAACTGTTTTTGGTAATCAGGTTTTTCTTGCAATAGCAGATATTGTCAAAGGAACTCAGTCCGTTCATTCTTACAATCGCGAAACCGGAAAAGAAATCTGGACAAAAGTTGTTCATGAAGGAGGATTCAAACCGACATCAGAATCTTCTCGAAAAGGAAACTCGAAATCATCTTATGCTTCCGCTTCTGTTGCCTGTGATGGAAAACAGATTTATATCAATTTTCTGAAAGACGACACCGTCTACTTAAGTGCATTAACAACCGAAGGAAAAATTGTCTGGCAAAAGCCAATCACCAAATACGTCATTCATCAAGGATACGGCTCATCCCCTGCCCTTTACGGTCCGAATGTTATTGTCTCTGCAGATAACAAAAGCGGAGGCGTGATTTCTGCGTTGAACCGAACTGACGGGGAAATTGCATGGTCAATCAAACGTCCTGAAAAACCGAACTACCCTTCACCCATCATTCTGAAAACCGCAGGCTACAATCAACTCCTGATGATTGGCTGTAACCTCGTTTCCTCTTTTGATCCCTTAACCGGAAAAAAACTTTGGGAAGTTCCCGGTGCCACCACTGAATGTGTCACATCCACGGTCACCGATGGCAAAATTATCATCACTTCAGGAGGCTATCCAGACAATCACATCTCAGCAGTTCATGCAGATGGTTCAGGAAAATTGGCTTGGAGAATTAAAAAACGAGTTTACGTTCCTTCCATGATTATCCATAAAGGAACTCTTTATGGAGTGACCGATCAGGGAATCGCGATGTGCTGGGATTGCAAAACGGGGGATGAACTCTGGAAAAAACGCCTGAATGGAACATTCACCGCCTCTCCCGTATTGGTTGGCGAATACCTCTACGCAATCAGCGACAGTGGGGAAACCGTTATTTTTAAGGCAAACCCTGAAAAATATGACGAAATCGCACGAAATACCATCCCGGGACAAGCCTACGCAACTCCTGCAATCTGTGGAAACCAAATCTTCTTCAGGATTGCAGAATATATTGATGATAATAGAGTCGAAAGTCTCTATTGCATCGCTCATAATAAAAAATAATACAAAACGAATTAACATTTTTTGAATGAAAAATGGATTTTGAATCGACTATCTGCCATTTCACATTAAAGGAATTCGCAATGAATAAATATTTGCTGTTAACCGTCGCAGTTCTCTGCCTGGCATTCTCTGGAGTTATTCAAGCGGAAGGCTACAGGACTTCTGTCGGAACCGGGACAGATCAAATACCACTCATTGTTGTTAAAGGAACTCCCTATGAAATGGGAAAACAACATGGCGAATTGATGAAAGAAGAAGCAACAACGCTTATCACTACTTTCATGAAAGCGATCCGTTCAAGTGATACAAAACGATTCTCAGATGACAATCTGGACAATGCATGGAAAGCGATCGCTCCCCATACCGACAGAAGATTCAAGCAGGAATTAATTGGACTGGCGGAAGGAACGGGGCTTCCACTGAAATTATTAAGAAGAGCCCATGTCATGCCAGTTATCGCTGACTATTCCTGTAGCAGTATTGCAGCGTGGGGATCTGCCACCAAAAATGGACACCTTTATCAAACAAGAAATCTTGACTGGGACATGAACGTTCATGTGCAGGACCATCCACTGATTGTTGTCTATATCCCCGACGAAGGTGTCCCCCATGTGAATGTCACCTTCGCAGGAACCATCGGTTCCAACACAGGAATGAATGCAGAAGGAATTGTCCTTTCTGAAATGGGTGACTCTCCCGGCAAAGATTATCCTTTCAATTTGAATGGGGCTCACTTCACAACTCTTTTCCGAAAAGTCTTGTACGATGCACGTGATCTCGATCAGGCAATCACCCTGTTCAGGGAAGCTAAAAAAATTAAAAAATATCACTACGTTTTTGGAGATGGAAAAAATCAACGAGCAGTCAAAATTATTGCCCATGCTCCTAATATGGTCATTTGGAAAGATAACGATCCTTCAGATGAACTGGCTCCCAAAGTTTTCAAAAATGTTGTTTATCAGGATGAAGGACGGGGAGCGTATGGTCCCATCAAAAAAGTTTATGGCAAGATTGACCATCAGGACATGATTGACTGTGCCTGCAAAATCCCTATCAAAGGGGGAAACCTGCTGAATGTCGTTTATGACGCAACTGCTTTAGAGTTTTGGGTTTCCTATGCGAAAAAACAGAAAGAAGCTTATAAACGACCTTTCATCCATGTCAAAATGAAAGATTATATTAAATAAAAATATCTTAATAACCTTACGGGACCAGATACAGTTCGAGCCAGCTTATCATTTGAGTATCTGCTGTTTTCAGTGATATTTCAATGTCGTTATAGCCATCCCAAATCGCAGAAAGTGGCACTTCGAATTGGGCTACGCGCGGAGCTACCTGAGCCACTTTCCAGGCATAATGAAATCCCTTCCCATTGTGAGGTTTGTATTGACCGGGCTCGTTCAAGTTTTCAATTTGCGAACAAATCATGTTATTCACCTTCAATTCAAAACGTGATTTCCACAAACCTTTTGATTCGTCCAGACCAACTCGCAAAATTGCTTTGCCTGAAACAGCCTTCGGGCCGATATAAATACGGAACGATGCAGTCCCATTCGTTTTTAGTATGGCAGGTAGCGGTTTCAGATTTTTTTTGTGAGGAGGAGCTGTGTCATGATATGTAAGGATATGACGGCGAGGCTTGTTAACAACTGTTTCAAGTGATGCCGATTCATTTAAAATCTGCCTGAGAATATTTGTGACCTGTTTTGATCCATCAGGTAATGTTTTCGGATAATTAAAATCACTGTAATTGAAATGATTGAACAAATAAATTTGATCTGCGCCACGGTGAAGCATGTTCGCAGCAAACCCTCGTGCAGATTCAAGATTGTTTCGCATACAAACGCGACCAGGCGCACACTTCACCCATAACCCCATCGAGGCTGTCAACGAATACTCATGTTCAACCGGTCCAATCAGCTTTCGCCACTGTTCAATGGGTGTATCACGATCTGCAGGCATCCAGATTGAAGAGACAATAAGAATGTCGACCAGTTTTTTCTGAACCCAGGTAGATCCATCCAAACCAAAACCGCGAGCAAACCGGGGAACAGCAGGAACCCTGGCAGCAATCTGAATCGGGTGACCTCGCTTAAGGGCTGCTTTGTCTGCTATCTGGCGAACATCAGCCATAAACTGGGTAAGAATATTACAGTTTGCTTCTTGTTCATTCGGTTTAAAATGATGACAGAACCGCACCCAGTCGAGTTCCAGGCCATCTATGTCATAACGTTCAAAAATTTCCCGAATCAATGAAAGATGATGTTCGCGTACTTCAGGAAGGGCATAGTTCAATCCCGACTTGGGAGCAGACCGATATTCAGGATGTTGTTGCCAAAAAGAGTTTGCCTTATGTGGATCGTTAATGTAATGGGTATCGTTCATTCGCATTGATGCCCAGGGGGAAATTTTTTTCTCTCGACACAAATCAATACAAACAGAGTAAGGATCTACTCCTTTGCGAAATATTTGCCACATGCTTCGATGCCATGTAGTCACATTTTTTTCAGGATCATCAACATCCCAGTAACTGTCCCAGGCCTGACTGGGGAAACAGGCCCGTTGATAATTCACATTCAATAGAAGATGGGTCACTTGTGTCCCTGCAAGATATTCAATAAATTCTCGGTATCCCTCCAGGATTTTTTCTTTAGAGGCAGATTGGTCAAACGGTTTTTTGAAAGGAACAAAAGCACTTAAACCGTCAGCTGCTTCATTGAACATCAGGCCGGTTTTCAGACGAGGCTCGTTTTTTTTCCCACCTGCCCGGGCAACATCAACGGCTAGCAGACAACTGGCAACAATCAAAATATTGAAAAGCAGAACTCGAATTGTTGACCTTGAATTGATCGCTGAAACTCTCTGGTGTGTAACCATGCCACTTGATTTTAAGAGTTTACAACATGCATAACCGGGTACCAGGACCAGTTTTACTTCTCGAATAATCATCATGATGTTCTTTCTGAATCACTGTGTTAAATTGGTTATTGAATTAATTCATTCTTATCCTGTTTTTGAAGTTCACGGTCATGCACGCGTGCCACGTTTCCCATGTATCCGTCCACAGAATATTTTGTTGCTGCCAGATGAATATGCTTCTTCGCAAGGTCCATTTTTTGGTGAGCTTCGTAATAAAGCCCGATATAAAGATGGGCGTAAAAACGTTGCATCCTTAGTTTTTCTTCAGAAATTTTCCCCGCGCCCTGCTCTGCTTTTTTCAGGACATCTTCAACTGTTGCTACTTCCCTGAACAATTCATGGACTTTCATCATCAGAATACGTGTATCAGCTTGAATCTCTATTAACTCTTTTCGGGCAGCTTCAATTGATTCATCACGGGCAACACACAAATAATGCCAGACAGAGTTTTCGACATCCTGGGAATTGACTGTCTGGTGAACCTCAAACTGTTTCCGACCTTCAGAATACATCTTTGCATAATAATGGGAAATCCCTCGCTGCCAATGATGGGCTTCTTGCTTGGGGTTCTTTTCAAGATACTTGTCAAAATCCTCAACCGATTTTTTAAACTCACCCAAATTAAAATAACAAACACCCCTGTCATGATACAAATTGAAACTATCCGGGGTTAATTTTATCACTTTGGTATAACCATCAACTGCTTTTTGAAAATTGCCCGTGTTCTTATTTAACAAAGCACTTAAAAAAAGTGCCTTGGGATGATCGGGGTATTTTTTAACAAGCTTGTTAATACGATCAAGGGCATCTTCTGATTTACCCTGTTGATACGCATCAATAGCTTTCATGGATTCTTCTTCAATAGCATTATCAGCATCTTCTGCCATCCCATTTTTCACTATAAACCCACAAATAATAAACAGGAATACAATCATCATTAATTTATTCATCACAAAATTCTCCATTCTGAAACAATTTCTTCAATCATACCCGAATCCAAGGTTTCATGGGCAAGCAAATGATCAACAATTATTGATAATAGTGCCCAACGAGAATCGTGATAAAGCAATTGATAAAGCTGAATTGTTTTCTGCTCCAGATAATTCAACCTTTTCTTCTCATCAGGAATAAACGAACCTGTC
Source organism: Planctomycetota bacterium (assembly GCA_024277145.1). Lineage (GTDB taxonomy): Bacteria > Planctomycetota > Planctomycetia > Planctomycetales > Planctomycetaceae > JAJRVU01. Next base: position 17,533 of record JAJRVU010000152.1, on the reverse strand, counting down.
ACACTCCAGGCTTCATCCCAATCCATTGACCATTCTGCAACCATTGCAGGATGAAATGGGTCACCTGTAAATATCATCTCCGCAACAGGACCAGCCAACGCAATTAAAATTCTTTTCTCTGCCAATTCTTCTGGCGTATCATCATTCTCCATCGGCCAACGAATCTGAACATCACCAAACCGATCAGGACCATCATCCCAGTCAGGATCAATTGTGACAGATTCAACAATCGCTCCTGAATGAACAGCTACAAACACATGACCTGCTTCATGATAAGCTGTTAATTCTTCCATGAAAATTCCCTATTCTCATATTCCCTCACTTCTGATTTACAAATTTATTCAGGAAGAGCAATCTGGTAATCTCCCTGTAAATAAGCAACCAGATTAATAATCTCTTCTTCTTTCAACTTGTCAAGCATCCCCTCGGGCATCATCGATATACTCTGTTTCTTCCGTTCCTCAATTTCATCCACCGGAAGAATGACCTGACTATCTTATTTTTTAAGAGAGGCAATAATTCCAACAAAGACAATTGTTATCGTTCCAATGACAATCGTCATATTTTCGTGAAACGGACTCTGTAACAAAAGTAGTTCATCCGGCCACCAAGTATTATTCGAAAGAGTGATCCATACAATAGCTGACAGGCCAGCAATCACGCCCATAATCGCTCCTGTATTGTTAGCACGCTTGGAAATGAAACCGAGAAGAAATAAGCCAAGCATGCCACCGGACAAGATACCTGAAATTATCCACCATGCATCCAGAAGGGATCGAGTTCCAATAAGCAGGATCGCAGTCCCCGTTCCCAAAACTCCCCAGAGTATCGTTGCACCATGTAGAACTCGCATGGAATTTCGCTCTGAAGGATCAGGTTCAATAAATCGCCCATAAATATCCTTAAGAATAATGGTAGCAGAACAGTTCAGACTGGTGTCGATACTGCTCATTGCTGCTGCAATAATTGCAGCGATCAGAAGGCCAACCATCCCTGTTGGCAAACGATTCACGATAAAATGAGGAAAAACTTTGTCACCTATATCTTCTGGCTTTAATGTCATTGCAACTTCTTGAATTTTATTTTTCTGACTTTCTGTCAAAGATGAATCCAAGTTCATATTTAATTCATCTGCAGCCACCAATTGTTTGATTTCGCCGAGTAATTCAGGATTCGCTTCGTAATAAGCGAATAAACTGGTTCCAATCATGAAAAACATGAGAGACACAGGAACATACAAAAATGACATGACCCAGACAGCTCGCGATGCATCACGATCCGATTTTGCAACGTGATACCGTTGGACCTGATCCTGATCAATTCCAAAATTATTCAAGTTAATAAATATACCAAACATGAAAATAACCCAAACCGTAGGACCAGACAGGTGACAACTGAAATCTCCCAAGCTCATTTTCTGGTGCTCGTTAGCGATGGTAAGAATTTGCCCTGGCCCTTCAGGCATGTCGAATACGAGTATTCCAAGTGATATTATCGCACCTGAAATTAACACAATACTCTGAACTACATCGGTCCAGACAACAGCCTCAATTCCTCCCAGAAGAGTATAAAAAATGACCAATGAACCAGTCACCACAATCGTTGTTGTCATATCCCAGCCAAGTAGAGACTTCAGGACTAAAGCAACACCAAATAGAATTGCACCAATCCGTGCAACCTGCGTCAACAAATAACAAAGCATCGCATAAGTTCGTGCCCAGCTTCCAAATCGGGCTTCAAAGTGAGTGTATGCAGAAACCTCACGCCCTTTGCGATAGAAAGGAATAAAATACTTAACAGCTATGAAGGCAGCAACGGGAAGTGTAATGCTGAACACAAATGAATTCCAATTACTGCTATATGCTTTCCCGGGAACTCCTAGAAAAGTCATACTCGAAAGGAACGTCCCAAACAGTGAAAGACCAACTGCCCAGCCTGGTATACTTCCGCTAGCAAATGTAAATTGAGAAACGGTTTTGGATCGTTTCCCCATATAAGCTCCAAAAATAACAACGGCAGAGATATATGTAACTAGAATGATCGCATCAATGGCATGTAACTGTCGCAAATATTATTCCCCTACCCCTAGACACAAATGAATTATGAAAAAATAAAACTCTTTCTAAATAGCATAACGATTCAACAAAAAATACCAAGGGAGTAACAAACTAGGATCCCACGCGTTTTTATGGAAGGATAAAAAATAGTATTAATGCTCTGGCTGAGGAAGCAGATCATCAGTAAATTCCTGACACCAGAAAAATCTAAGGAGCAACACCAGTTCAAATACGATAACAGTCTTTATCAAAAAATTTATCATAAACCTTGTGAATTTCACTTTCATGAAAAACTCTGTGCCAATCCCTGAGCAATCTTGGCTTTCATTCGTCTTTTCTAATTTGATTGACAATTCAGACCAATGTGTTAGTATCGTCCCTCTCATGAGCCGAACCAATTTTATAAGAAAGAAGCTATAAATGGTGGATAAAATAGCAGGTATCATCCCTTCCCGGTTCGGTTCCTCGCGCTTTCCGGGAAAACCGTTGGCATTGATCATGGGGAAACCGATGATTCAGCATGTTTATGAAAAGTGCATGGCTTCAGAAATTCTGGATCACCTCTATGTAGCAACTGACGACAAACGAATTCAAGACGTTGTGGAAAGCTTCGGCGGAAATGTCATCATGACTCGCACAGATCATGAAAGTGGGACTGATCGGTTGGCTGAAGCTGTCGAATCGATTGACAGTGAAATCGTTGTTAATATTCAAGGAGATCAACCTTTTTTTAACCCGATCATGATTGGCGAAGGAGTAAAACCTTTACTGGATGATCCCACCCTTGAAATTTCCACTTTAATGTTCCCGATCGAGAGAACAGACGACTTGAAAAATATAGGCGTTGTGAAAATGGTCGTAAATCTTGCAGGAGATGCCATGTACTTTTCTCGATCTCTGATACCATACCCGCATAAAAATATTCAACATAATGTATATGAACATATCGGCTTCTACGCATACCGAAAAAACATTTTACAAAAACTCGCAGCGTTACCTGTAACAACCCTGGAAGAAGTTGAATCTCTCGAACAGTTGCGTTGGCTTGAACATGGAATCCGTATCCATGCCGTGCAAACATCTTGTCAGGACCAGGCCTTTAGCGGTTTCAGCATTGATACACCTGAAGACTTGAAACATGGAGAAGAGATGTTTCGTGAACGACAAAAAGTGTAATTCATAAAAATAATAAAAACAAACAGGAAAATAATGGATAAAGAATTATTAAACAGCCTGCATGAACAGTTGGATGATACCACTAAAAATCGTATTGATAAATCAGTCAACAAAATTGTAGAGGCGAAAGAAAAAGGAAACAAGGTCGTCGTCGTTGCAGGAAGTGGCCCGAATATTCATGAAGGAGTGACAACTCTGATAGCAGAACTGATGCGAGTCGGTATTGTTGATGGAGTGACAACAAGTTCTGCTGTAATCGCTCATGAAATGGGGGGAACACTTGACAAGGTCAAGCGTTGCAATGGGGTTAACCTCGGCTTGGAATCATCCCTTCTTCCAAGAGGCGATGACTTTGAGTTAACTTTGATGACATCTGAAATTACAGAAGATGTTTGTCAGAATATGAAAGTTGACAATGATCTGATTAAAAAACTTGAACAAGCTGAAGGTAAAACAATTATCAAAGCTGCAGGTAATCTGGGATATCCAATGGGGCTCTGGATTGAACGATTCTCCAATGAAATATCATCTTTAGCTCGTCAACATGGCCTCTCTTTTGAGGAAGTTGCAGGGCTCGGTGCAGATGAATCCACGATGATTGGAATTGGAGCCAAACTTAATCTACCAGTCTTGGTCACCATTCCTCAATTAGTGGGAGGAGGGGCGACTGGTATGGGAATTGGAGACAGTATTTCCATTACGGAACGTTCTACCCGCTTGGCGCACATGCTTGATTCCGCTGAGGTTATTATTGAATCAGCAGTCGCTTTAACGCAGGAAATTCATGACGGACCTTTTGAACGGTACACTGGTCATGGTCTCTGGTCTGCGTGGGATGACGGTTTCAGCTTCTCGCTCGAAGGAAAGAGCTTGATACGAATCGACCTTGATCCAGCACTTGAAAAAGTATACCAAGCGGAACAAGGTGGATCTGCTGTCCAACAAGCAATTGCAGATGGTCTTCCAAAAACCAAAATGTTTGACGTTCCATTCCGTATGGAAATGTCGGGATTCGCTCGCCACGAAGGATCAATTCCTGTAATAGGAGATATAGGCGTCATTTGGCCATTGATGGCTTGTCGGATTGCAGATCGACTTAAACTGGACCTGAACTTTATGTCATACCCTCAGCAAACAGAATCGGGAATTACAATGCGAGAATCCATTGTTAATGACATCAAACCAATCAACCGGAAAATTTTATTAGCTGGACTTAAATTGTCCGAAACCAAGCAAGGCTAAAATTGATTAATATGACCAATTTCGATTCGACACCCAATCTCAATAATTTCGATTGGCTAAATAAACCTGAAAACTTTTCGATCTCAAATAATTGTTTGTCTATGCAAACCAATAGCAAGACCGACTTCTGGCAAACGACACACTATGAATTCAAGAGAGATAATGGCCATTGTCTACTCAACACAATTTCAGGTGATTTCTCGTTAGTAGCCAAAACACAATTTGAACCCGAAGCCCAGTATGATCAATGTGGACTGTTTGCACGAATTGATCGTAATAACTGGATCAAATGCTCAACGGAATTCGAGAGCCTGGAACTCAGTCGATTAGGATCCGTTGTAACGAATTTGGGTTTTTCAGATTGGGCAAGCCAGAATATCAATTCAGCAGTCACATCAATGTGGTATAGATTAAGTCGGACAGGAGAAGATTTCCTTATCGAAAACTCCTCTGATGGAACAGACTGGTCTCAAATGCGAATCACTCATTTGCATCAATTGGAAAAAACAATTGACGTTGGTCTTTATGCATGCAGTCCTGTAGGCGACGGATTCCATTGTACATTCGACAATATCAGATTCAGTAAAAGTGTCTGGTAATCTCACTTTTTTCGAACGCCTTTGTTTCATTTTTCAGGAAGTCAGTGCCTCAATCGCTGCAGCCATCGCAAGTAAAGAATCGTCCTCGGACAATCGATGACTATGTCCCACCTGAGCCAACATCGGAACGATTGGGTGACTATTTTCAATCAACTCTTCGCTATCCTGATAAGGAACAACATCATCTTCAACAGAGTGTAGAATGATTGTATTTTCTTTCACGCTGTTCGCTTGCCCCCATCGCTTCCATGCAGGACAAAGCAGCACCAATGGAATATCACCCGATTCCATATTCATTGCAACCGCCCCACCACGAGATGAACCTACAATAATATCAGGCGAATGCTCTCTGAATTCTCTTTCTGCAATACGGACTGATTCCTCAAAGTCTTCATCAGGCAATGCAGGATTCAAGACATCATGCCCTTCTTCTCTAATCAGGTAAGAAGGTTTTAATCCCCCCACTTGGGAAGTCCAACCATGCAGAAACAAAACTTTCATTTTAACATTTCCTTAATCAATCCAAATTGAAAAAAAAATTCTTTAACGCCGTACCCTTATTTTGCCTACATTACTTGAATCTATTCCATCGTGTCATCTACAATCGGGGGCTGCTCATTTATATAAATCAATACACATCTTTTCCTGCGGGCTACATAATATTTTTTCTGGCATTTCGCCAATTATTTTTCCACATCTAATACAACAGGAGTTTCCCATGGGAATGATTAAAGAATTTAAAGAGTTTGCAGTCAAAGGAAATGCGATGGACATGGCAGTCGGTATTATTATCGGTGCTGCCTTTGGAAAAATTGTCTCTTCACTGGTGGCAGATATCATCATGCCTCCCATCGGATACCTGACTGGAAAAATAGATTTCTCAAAACTTGCTATGGAAATCCCCGTCCCGGATGGTGATCCCGTTCTCGTAAAATATGGCCTTTTCATCAATGCAGTCATTCAATTTACCATTGTTGCTTTTGCAGTCTTTATCATGATTAAGCAACTTAATAAACTCACTGCAGAACCAGTCAAAGAAGAAGCCCCCACAACTAAAGATTGTCCTGAATGCTGCAGCAGTATTCCCATCAAAGCCAAACGCTGCCCGAATTGTACAGCTCAAATTTAATTAAACATTTTTTTATCGTAAACAATCCATAAAGAAAGTCAGGCCACATTTAGCGACCTGACTTTCGTTTTTTTAAATACTCAAACTAATTCTGAAAACTGCCAACGGCTCTCGATTAACTGTAGCTTACAGAGTCTTACCATTATAATAGACTACGCAGTCTTTCCTTTTCTTTTTGAACGCAGCAATCCCACCGGGAGAGCATTTTGTGCCACTCAAAGTTAAACTTTCCAGGTTTTTCAGTTTGACTATCAACTTCAAACCTCGATCAGTTACACGTTCTATCGTGTGAAGACTCAAAGTCTCTAATGGTTTTGTCTTGACAATTTCCTGAACCCCAAAAGCTGTTATTTTATTATATCCAATATCCAGCTTTTTAAGATTTTTCATCCCTTTTAAGCCACCAAGTGAAGGGTCGGTAACATGCGCATTCCTGACTAATAAAACTTCCAGACTAGACAGACCTTGAACTCCTGCAAAACCATAACGACCAAAGAAGGTATTGTTTGCATTGATGTATTTAAGGTTTTTCAACGCTTTCTTCTTACGGCATTCGTAAAAACCCTTCCCCGAAATATTTATCCCGGAAAATTCCAGTTCTTCCAGATTGTCAAGATTAAGCAATGCCTCAAATGCTTCATCCTTGATGTCCGTGTGGTTCATGGACAATTTCTTCAGGTTTGTCAGGTTATCAAGAAACATTAAAGTATCACTATTAATGTTATTGACGTTATTGAGAATGAGTGTTTCAAGTTGAGTCATCTGGCCTATCAACTCGATTGTTTCATCATCAAGCCTTACTTTAGTAACATTTAAAGCAAGTAGACCGGAAAATTTACTAATATGCCTGAAACTGTCTACTGATATCTTTGATTGTGTAAGATTCAATTCATCAACGAGACCTATCTTGTCTCCCATATCACGGGCTAATTTTTCGATGGTAGTATCACGAATCTGCCTTGAATCTATATTTTGAAAAGTTGCCAAAGCTTCTTCTGGCTCAACAACAACTTCAACAGGTTTAGGTTTCGGCTTAGGCTTAACTTTAACAGGCTTATCCGGTTTTGATGGCTTGGCCTGCGGCTTAGCTCGAACAGTTTCTTCTTTTTCATCACCAGTTAATTCACCCCAGGTCGGAACTTTCTCACAACCTGAAAAACTAATCGTGCCCACGAACAGGCATACGCACATTGAAATTTTTAAAAATAAACGAGAGCCAGACATGTTCTTTGCCCCCTCCTTTGTAAAAAGAATTGAAAATAAAATTATCCAGATGGGAACCCAATAATGCAGTCAAATCAATTAATTACTGCTGCAATTTTTTACAATCAAAACAACGAAATGAAATTTGATGATTGCGTGCCAGCTTGAAACTCTTGAATATCGAAATTTTGAATGCTGACTACGAGATAGTATATACAGATTTTCTCGAATTATGGAGTCAAAAATGTGTCAATAAGGAAGTTTCAATAAATTTTTCAGCATCAAATTATATTGCAACCAAGCCTTAATCGTAGCTGTATTTAGAAGAATTTAGCCAAGATGAGATAAACGACTGGTGCTGTCACCGATCGATTCCACCCCTGCATCCACACGATCTAACATAGAAAGAAACAGGTTATTCATAGGCGTTTTAGAGGGATATTTGAGATGCCGACCTGTTTCGATACTCTTTCCAGCTTGTCCAGCCAGGATAACAGGTAAATCATGATGAGAATGCCGGTTTCCATCACCTAAACCACTACCGTATAAAATCATACTTTGATCCAGAAGCGTCCCTTCTCCTTCCTTAACCGATTTCAACTTCCTGACTAAATAGGCATACTGGGAAACCAGGTACTGGTCAATCTTTTGAAGTTGATCAACTTTCTCCTTTTTATCCTGATGATGAGATAATGAATGATGCCCCTCACTAGCACCTGCCTTTTTATAAACTCGATTACTTCCTGCATTTCCAAGCATGAGTGTAATCACACGGGTCACATCTGACTGAAAAGCAATCACCATTAAATCCATCATGCTCCGCGCATAAACTTGATAGTCCTTCGGAATACCTGCTTGCAAAGTAATTTCAGGGGGTGCCTTTTCTTCCATTTTTTCTGTTCGTTCAATTTGTCTTTCAATTTCACGAATACTATTAAAATACTCATCAACTTTTCGACGATCCGTGATCCCCAACCCAATCTTCAATCTGCTTGCTTCCCGCGCTACGGAATCCAGAATACTCTTCCTGTAATATCGTCTTTTCTTTCTTTCGACAGGATCAACAGAATCTGACCCAAACATTCGTTCAAAAACTAATCGCGGATAGATTTCTTTAGCCATTGGCGTTGTAGGTGTTTTCCACGAAATATTGGATGAGTATGCACAACTGTAACCCGAGTCACAATTTCCGGCCATGCGACTCCGCTCAAGACCCAACTCAAGAGAAGAAAGCATTGTGTACTGACCAACATGTTTTGCAGCAAGCTGATCTACCGAAACACCCGCACGAATATTAGCCCCCGATGTTTTTACCGGATGGGCACCTGTTAAAAATGTGGAACCATAACGCGCATGATCTCCGGCACCATCCCCTTTTGGACGACCATTATCTTGCGCTAATCCACTCATCACAATGATGTCATCCTTAACGGACTCCAATGACTTCATTGATTCATTCAGCTTGAAATTCTTTCCTTCACCTTCAGGATTCCAATGGCTTTGTATCACGCCATTCGGTGCAAAAACAAACGCCATCCGTACAGGGTGCTCTTTATTTTCCGATGCGCTAATTTTTGAAGAATCTGTCCGCATCGCTTCAAGAAGAGGAAGGGAAACAAATGCTCCCGCACTTTTAAGAAATGTTCTTCGTTCTAATTTTGGTCGTTTATTCATTCCTGACCTCCATCACCACGTCGCATTGTAAAAGGGTGACTTAATACAATTTCACTCACCAGAACAGAAAACCGATAATCCTGATTCTCCATTTCTGAAACAATTTTCTCAATCGCACAATCATCATAATACAATAACCCTCTGCCTAAAGCATAGGTCAGTAGCTGTTTGCTCAGATGAGTACCAAATTGTTTTTTATTTTTTTCAAGCAAAGAAACCAGTTCTAACGCATTTCCAAATTTTTGCCCGCCAGGCAATTCTCCTGATGCATCAATGGCTAGTTCGTTATCTTTTTCACGCCAGCGACCAATCGGATCATAGTTTTCGAATCCTAAACCAATCGGATCCATCAAGACATGACAGGAAGCACAAGCAGGATTCGCACGGTGAATCTCCATTTGTTCCCGGATCGATAATTTCGGATTCTTCTTCTGGGCTTCTGCCAGTTCAGGAACTCCCGGCGGGGGAGGAGGGGGAGAAACTCCAAGAATATTTTCCATAATCCATTTCCCGCGTTTCACAGGAACCGTACGCTTCGGGGCAGATGTTAACGTCAGGATACTTGCATGCGTCAGCACCCCTATTCGTTGCCCCTGCTTCAATTCAACCCGACGAAACTCTTTTCCCCTAACTCCTTTGATTCCATAATGTCTGGCTAAATGCTCATTTAAAAAAGTGTAATCCGCTGTCAGGAATTCAAGAATACTCCTGTCTTTTTTCATAATCTCCGTAAACAGTAATTCCGTTTCCTTCCACATCGCCCTTTTTAATTGATCATTGAATTCTGGAAACTTCCGAAAATCAGGAGCAACATTATCCAGGCTTATCAAATTTAACCACTGGCTGCCAAAGTTTTTCACCAATGCGGTCGAACGTGAATCCGCAAGCATTCGTAAAACCTGCTTCTTTAATATTTCAGGTTGATGAAGTTTTTTTTCACGAGCAAGTTGAAATAGCTCATGGTCAGGCATCGAACTCCATAGGAAGTACGAAAGCCGGGAAGCAAGCTCATATTCGGATAGATCATGGGAAGACTTCGGATCATCAGGCTTATCATCCAACTCAATGCGAAACAGAAAATGTGGAGAAATCAATATCGCCTGAAGTCCAAGTTTTACACATTCCTCAAAAGATTCACCATCTTTATAACTCTTTTCAACCAAGTGAAGAATCGATTTTAATTCTGCTTCTGAGACAGGTCGACGATATGCACGCTCTGTAATTTTTGAAAAAATCTGCTGGAAACATTTATGGGCTGAATTCCCTTTTTCCGGTTTCACAAAAATGATTCGCCGATGACTTTCAGGATAAGAAACATCAGCTCCTTCCAGCGGGCCTTCAATTTCGATAAATCGAACGCCCATATTCCGGTCACGATCTTTTGCCTTCTTCGCCTTGGGATTGTAATAATCATTCAAAAACGCTGCAGAAATTCGGTGCTTTCCTTTTTTCAACGATTTGGATTTTCCAATAACAATCTTGCTCTCAAAAACCTTCCAGGATTTGTGTTCTTTAATGGTGTGTTCATCAACCTGCTTACCATTAACTCGAATTCCCATACGAACCTTATCAGGACCTGCCTGATCTCCTGCTGCCTCCACTCGAATCAGGTAGGTTCCTTCCCATTGAAAAGGAACTTCGACATAGACATCATTATTTGAAAGTAAGGGTTTAAAATCCAAACCATCATCTTTCACGGAAGAGGTCGTAATTAAATCATCACTCTTATATTTCCTGGGAGCAATTAGATCTTTCGGGTTTGCAATAATCGCTGCATCCACAATCTTCTGCGAAGCCTGAAGGTATTTTTCCATCAACAAGGGCGGGAGTGACAACACATCTCCAATATTATCAAACCCTTCACCCACTTCATCCGAAGGGAAATCCTTTGTAAGATTTAATTTAACTCCGATTAAATCTCGAATTGTATTGGAATACTCCTGACGATTCAGCCGACGAATCGTCACGCGACCCGGATCATTCACTTCATCACAGTTGATATTAAAATAATTATCCGCAATCCAATCCGCTATGTCATCCAATTCTTGATTGCTAGGTTTAGGTTCATGATCTTCAGGAGGCATTGCTTTCGCCTCAAGCATGGAAAGAATCTTTCGCCAGGATTTTCGTTCATTCTGGCTTTTCGGAAACTTCATCAACAGACCAAAATTAATTCCTCCCTCTGCCTCATTTCCTGGATGACATTCAACACAATAATTTTTGATGGGTGGATAAATATCCCGCTGATACTCCTGGCTCACTCCATTTTGCCCCTGATTTTCAGAAGAAACTTCCAGTTCAGAAGAAGTCTCTCCACTGCTAACCAGCACAACGGATACTGCATTCGGATCCACTTCTTCTTCCGGGGGAACTTCAAGAGAAGCCTCCATGACAACAGGTGGGGGAGGCACATCCGGAAAAACGTCAGCCTTCTTTTGATTAATTATTTCCGATGATTCCTTCTCAGATCCCTTAGCCATTAAAGGACCATCTGACGAATCCTGATTCCAGAAAAATATGAATCCCGCTGCAATAGAACAAAGAAGAAACGTTCCCATAAGAAGGACTACTGCCCGCCTGAGATAAGTTCTTCGAGCTCGCTTTCTCAATAAGAGTGTTTGCGCAACAGCAGAAGCTTCTTTGTCAATTGCATTATGATCATCAACAGATTGAACAGAAGAAATCTCGACTTGCTTTTTCTCGACTTGTTTTGTCGCTGCCTGAGCATTCGCTGCCTGAGTTGTCGCTGCCTGAGTTGTCGCTGCCTGAGTTGTCGCTGCCTGAGTTGTCGCTGCCTGAGTTGTCGCTGCCTGAGTTGTCGCCGATAGTTTCTGTCGGGAAACCATCCCCAGATTTTTCTGTTTGCGTAAAAAATAAATCGCATCCAGAGGCATCACGCCGCAAGGCTGCAAATAGGAAAACGAACCTTCCAGACGATCATTGTCAGGTTCAACCCGGGTTAAACCTGGCTGGGAAATTTTTAATTGAGAAAAATCTTTCTGGGTGAAATCTATAGGCGTGGATTCAGCCGCTGAGGATTCAGACTGTTGAATCGAGTCCTCTTGATCCCATCCCAATTTTAAAGCAACTGCATCAGCAAGCTTGTCAAGCTCCGCTTCAGAAATCGTTTTCTTTTCAATTTGGCCAAAAGGTGTGGGGATCAACTTGCGGGACTGAAAATTATTGAGATCCGCCTCTTTCGGAACGGGAACCATAAATGTTTTTGAGCAATTTTCTCCCGGACAACGACCCTGCTTCCCCGCATTCTTAACATTCACTTTAAAGCGAACGCTGCAGGCATGACATGTCATCCGTATAAACATCGGTTCCCCGAACTCAAAATTTTTAAAAGGCAGAACGCAAAATATCCACTCATTTTTGCGTTTTATTTCAGGAAGGATCAACGACGATATTGGCCCGCCGAAGACGTTAAACAAGGCAGGTTGAAAGCGTGATATATCAGGTTAAAAGGTATCCCAACTATATACACAGTGAGCCACGTTCCACATCAATTCCAAACACCATTTCCAAACACTGTCCAGCTGTTTCTACATCCTATCAATTGCCTATCCCATTGTCTAGAATTGCCCGCACCAAATAGAATATCTGTACAGTCTATTTCCAAGCCAAATTGCCGGTTATAACAATTAAAGAACATAGGGGATCACTCTCTTACCAGATCAAAGCTCTTTTGATTGAATCTTGGACCAAACTCATCGAAACTGATAAGAATAAATGTCGCCATCTTTTAACACAAATCGAAGACAAATCGGCTTCCCATTGAGGGAACTGATATCACTTCCCTGCTTCCAGGAAACCAATTGCTCAGTAGAATCCCCATAAAGTTCAACGGAATCTTCCAGTGAGTAACCCGGAATCGGTTGACCAGCCGCATCCTGAAATTCAATCCGAACAGACCCCGCAGCGGAAGTGGAATAATTGATTCTCAGTTTTTTCCCATCAAAACGAACAGGCTTTGTGATGAATTCTCCCCCTTCATACGGAGCATTCATTGAAACAAATCCATCAAGGCGTATTGTGTACCGTCGAAGACGATGGTTTTTTCGCCAGGACATCTCATTGAAATGCATGGAAATTTCATTCGGGCAATCCCTGCACTCAGATTTTGTTTCCCACAAACCGTAACTTTGATAATTGTCCCCATACATCCATCGCTTCTCTCCTTCTGGTCCCGGACGTAAAAACGCTTCGTTAAATCGATGAAATGCAAGACCATCCCTGCTCGAAATAAATGCCCCATCCGTCAAATCGGTTCCAATTCGATCATCAGTAATCGCAAAAATATTATTGCGTAACTTAATCGGTTCCAGTTCTTTAATATGAGGATTCATTTTTCGTACAACATAACGCGTCGGAAATCCCAAAAGAATATGGGGTGCACGGTAATACGGACCAATTTGATTCGTATACATTCCTTGTGGAGGAGAATTCGGAAACGTTATTGAAACAGGATCGGACCAATTCTTGAAATCCTTTGAATAGGAAACCGAAATATGCCGTAGCCCAGCATGGATTGACCGTAAATACATTACATATTTTTCATGATCTTCATTCCAGAAAATAGTATTATGCGAATCAAATGCACCCTTAGTCACTACAGGACCATCACTCATTTTTGACCAATGAATCCCGTCAGCAGATTTGAATGTCAGAAGCCCTTTTGTTGTCACAGTGCCACCAACTGCTTTATATCGTTGATCAGGAAGGCAAGCAGGATTGGTATCTTTAAACGGAGAAAAATTATGTGCTTCTGCTCCTCCACGCCAGATAATATTATTAATATTCGCATTCGGCCACGTGAATAATTTAAGTTTGGGTTTCACCCAATGAATACCATCCTGACTTTCTGCGTAACAGACAACCTCTGATTGAGCCATCCGTAACGGAGCCTTGTCAAGCAGGTAAGCATGACCCCGATAATACATCCGAAAAATTTTACCGTCCTGAAAAACGGTCGGGTATCCGCTGGAATTCCCTTCCCACGGCTCATTAAACACAATTGCAATTTCGCGCTGCGTCGGTTGATGCAGTTTTAATTCAGCTTGCCCAACAACTTTTTTAATCAGGAATTGATCCACAAACAATTCACGTCGTGATCCAATATCAATAGCCTCTTCTGCATCAATCACAGTTAAGCACAAATTCATCAATAGTAGAGATAGCGTTACAGTTCGAATCATATTTTTCATTATGAGGAATTTCTTTCTTCAATAGAGAATTTAATGTGAGTGACTCATTCCTGCTTTACAAATTCAGGATATATGTTTTTCCAGAAAGCCAGCCAGATTCGCTCCCAATCCCGCGATACCCGCCTGTTTCTTCTCATCTTTGAGCTGACCATTTTCATCAAACCCTGCTCCTGCACCACTCACCGCAATTTGATCAGGCAATACAATCACGCCAATGCTACTCAGGATCGACCGCACATGAATCAACCCGCGTAATCCGCCAAGCCCACCCGGGGAAGTACTCATGATACAGGCAGCTTTCCCCTTGTAAGCTACCAAGGGAACTTCATCGCCCACTTTTCTCGAAACCCAGTCAATGGTATTTTTAAGCAAAGGGGTAATGGAACTGTTATATTCCGGGCAGGCAATCAGGAATCCATCGTGTTCGATAAACAATTCTTTCAGCTTGGCTGCATTCGCCGGATTCCCTGCTTCCCGCTCCAAATCTTCATCAAATAAAGGAAGAGAGAAATCAGCCAGGTTAATCACAGTCACCTCAGCCCCGGATGCTTTTGCTCCATCCGCTGCAATATTGACTAATTTCTGGTTATAAGAATCTCGTCGGCCACTTCCCGAAAATGCTAATATTTTAGAACTTCTCATTTTCACCTCTTTTTCCATTAATTACAAACACTGATCAAAATAAACCTCGCTGTTTGTATAGTAAATAATTTATCAGATTACATTAATGGAAAGTCCCTTTTTCTACGTATTTCACTAGGAACTCCCCACTTATTCCTGTTAAACTGCACCCTGTAAACAGTGAATTTTCTATTTCTGTTCACATTATTAATGTGCAGTATTCCGAAAGGGGTGATCCCTGAATACACAGAACTCACTGCATTTTATATTTTCAATGAAACTTCCCACCTGAAATTCTGGTAGGAATGTATCATGGATTACATCTAAATAAGATGTTAAACGGTTAGAATACATTGAAATTAATCACTTGATTAAACACTCATAATTTTATTTCTATTTGGAGAAAACGAATGAAATCTACAGTACTGCTCTACGCAGGGCTACTTTTGACCTCACTTTTGGGAATCGCAACTCTCGATTCAGTCAACCTCTCTGCAGATGATGACAAAAAAGTTGAAGTCATCAAAATTGAGACAAAAGTCAATACGGGAAAATCAACCGATTCTGAAAAGAAGGAATGTGAAGCCTGTAAAAAGTCCAAAGATGGAAAATGTGAAAAGTGTAAGAAAAAATGCTCCAAGTGCCCTGCTTCAAAATGTGAAGCATGCAAAAAGTCCAAAGATGGAAAATGCGAAGCTTGCAAGAAAAAATGCTCTAAGTGCCCTGCTTCAAAATGTGAAGCATGCAAAAAGTCCAAAGATGGAAAATGTGAAGCTTGCAAGAAAAAATGTTCCAAGTGCTCTACTTCAAAATGTTGCTCAGCTTCCAAACCAGAAACAGTTGAAAAAAGCATGCACGAATTCATGGAATACGTTTTCCTCCCAACATACAAAAGGCTGAAAACTTCCATGGCTACCGAACCACAGGACAAAAAAGGCTGGAAGGCAATCAAAGCAGATTCTCTCAACCTTGCAGAAGGGGGCAACCTCTTATTCCTTCATCAGCCAAAAAAAGATGCTGATGATTGGAATAAATTGTCTGTTGAAGTTCGCGAATTAGGAGCAGGACTTTATCAGTCAGCTCGGAAAAAAGATTTCAAAGCAGCCACAAAAAGTTACAAGGCAATGCTTCTGAAATGTAATGCTTGTCATACACAATTCGCAAAAGGGAAACATCAGCTTTCTCCCTAATTTGATTTGCTGGAATTTCCAGTAAATTACCATTATAAAAACTAAGCCTCGACTGGTCACTCAGTCGGGGCTTTTTTCTTTGTACCTTCAAAGCTTCGTAACAATAATATCTTCTCTCTGAAATTCCCCCTCGAATCGGCCTTCAATTTCAACTGCACCTCTCACAAGCTCCTCAAATCTTCTGGTTTAAGACGCTGCCCGTCTGAATTTTCCCCGGACTTCTTTCAATAATGCGCTATCCCTTGCTCTTTATCTCAATAATGTGAGAATATGAGGCGATCCTCGTAAGCTGATTGTAGAAACAGTATCGTCAATAAATCCATTTCGATTTTAGGTCTGATCATGTCGAAAAATAAATTCCTGAATTCATTTTTTCATAACAAAATGAACCATCATTTCTGCAGAAACTTATTTTCTGCTTTTTTACTATTGTCTTTCATTGTTGGTTGCTCACGCGATGAGACCTATCCAAACAGACCAATTACTTTAGTCTGTCCTTGGTCTGTCGGTGGAGGGACTGATCTTTGTTCCCGGCAGATGGCGCATTTTCTTAAAAAAGAACTCGGCACTCCGGTGAACGTGATTAACGCAACAGGTGGAAGAGGCGTTACCGGACTGAGCAAGAGCCTGAATTCAAAACCAGATGGATATACCATTGGGACCATCACTTTGGAACTCAATATGCTCCATTGGCAGGGACTTACAAACCTGACTTATGAAGATGCAGAACTTCTCTTTTCTTTTAATGAAGATGCAGCTGCGATTTTTGTTCCATTTGATTCTCCCATGAACAGCATGAAGGATCTCATGGATGAAATTGAAAAAAATCCGGGAAAACTGAGAGTCTCGGGATCAGCTATGGGAGCAGCCTGGCACCTTGCTATGGTTGGCTGGCTCGAATCTGCGGGAAGAAGCAACACCGATATCAAGTGGGTTCCAATGGGGGGGGCTGGACCATCCCTGCAGGAACTTGCCAGTAATGGACTTGATATGGTTTGCTGCAGTCTTCCTGAAACAGAGGCACTCTATCGGGCGAAAAAAATCAAATGCCTCGGAGTGATGTCGGAAGAACGGGCTCCCGGATATGAGGATGTCAAAACGTTAAAAGAACAGGGGTTTGACTGGAGCTTGGTGGGATGGAGAGGGCTTGCGGTTCCAAAAGGAACACCACCAGACAGGGTGGAACGACTCACAAAAGCAATCGAAAGAGTTGTTAAAGGAGAAACCGTTATTGAAGGAAAAACTTTTCCTGATTTCATGGCCACTAAAAACTTCAATAACAAATGGAGAAAAAGAGGTGACTTTAAAGCATTCCTCAAAGACAATAATGAGAAATTAGGAAAAACTCAGCTGTACGTCTTCTGTAACAGGTGTGTGGCAGGTGTGGAGGGATACGGTTGTGGGGAATGTGTAATAAGTGTGGGGAAGGTGT
>JAJRVU010000151.1 GCA_024277145.1 Planctomycetota bacterium | reverse complement strand
TCGAGCTTATGGTCAAAGGTCATTTGGGCAAAATGGCCGTCGCCGCAGCCCAAATCGAGCAGCGGCCCAGGCAAATCCACCGCAAAATAAAAGCGAGATTCCACCGCCCGCAAAATGGCACGAAACGCAGGAATCGTCTTAAGCTGCCGCCACAGGAGGTCGTCTTCAGGAAGGAAGGGGTTGGTTGATGTGTCTATCATAGATCGATTAGTGTACTATAGTCAATGTTATTAGGTGAGTGGTATCTGTTGGGTTAATCAAGATCAAAAAAACGAATCGCATGAGCATCAAGTTTTCTTACCCAGGCATCGGCTGGTTCGTCGATAGGTGCGCGTTCGCGTCTACGTTGGCATAAACTTTCAGCAAATGCTATTAGCCACTGTGAAGCTAGTTCATCCATGTCGTCCCCAGCTTGTGCCAATAGTTGTTGCGCCCAATCACTGAAAGACATGATGTAAATCTCAACATCATGGCTTGATTCGATCTCACTCATTCGGTTAGATATATCGTCCGTAACGTTGGGTGTTTTGTCTACGACGAAGCCTGCCACGTGAGTCTCCATATGATCGCGCAGTTTTTCGTTCAGTTCTTCAAGTTCATCACGCAAGTATGGTTTGCCATACTTCGCATCCCATGCTTCAATTATTTCTAGGCGTGATCCTGGGATCGTAACTTCTATGTCAGCAACATTGCCATGCTTTTTGTTAGCAGATCGCATCTGCGATAATTGCTTCAAGTCCCCTTCCAGCAATAATTGGTCTTCAAGTGCTTGAAACAAACTATGCATGGCAACTTCTAGCAATCGCGCTGAATACTCCGCATTGTCAATGAAAGTTGATATAAATTCTACTATTTGACTGGAAGTCGGGTGAAAGTCTATGGCTTTGTTGACTGTTTTCAGGGAAGCATTTGCTAAGTTTTCAAAAGTTGTACTTCTATTGAGCAAAAATCTGATCATGTAGCGTAACGCATCTTCTGCATCAAGCTCTCTGGTTTCCAGCAAGTCAACAATTTCTAACCATTCTTTGCGTGCGCCCCTTATTGCAGCTTTATAAAGTTTTGAATAAGGATAGTTTTCAGCCAGAGATCGAGTCATCATGAATCCATCTGCATTGACACGCAACAGATCATTGGCGCGTAAAACCGGTGTAATGAAACGCTTATCCAGTGAACGCATGGGGATGCCTTCCATCCAGGAAAATCGGGTATCACTGTAGCTGTTACCACCTTTGTGCAATCGAATGCTCTGATCCGGTGTAATTGCTTTGATGCACAATTGCATTACGGTCAGTCCCACCACAGCACGACCGACTTCACTCGTCACAGAATTTACGAGTTCAGCAAGCAAATTGAGATGATCATCAGGTAAATCTTCTAAAATCGCGTTTGGGTGACGGCATTCATCAATAACTGTTTGCAGAAACCCGCCTGCAAGTGTGTCCTGCAACTGCCTGAGCCTTTTTTGAGCTTCTTTGCTCAGTTTACCTTCTTGGAAAACAATCGAATCTCCAGATTTCTGGATGAGTTCGCTCCTGTCATGAAATACTTTTAAATGCTCTTCAATCTGGTAATTGGTCATAGTGGTTACTCAGCTACATTAAAGTTGCTTGTGAAGTTGAACACTTTGGGGGTTTAATGTTGGAAAGGTATAAGGGATCAAATAACAGCCTTCAGGGATTTGGGGGTTTGTATTTGAGTTTCGTACTTCATAGCCAATTGATTTTAATTGAATAGCGAATGAATCAACCAATTCTGGGGAGATGTTCCATATTCTGCTAAGTTCTGAGGCGGCATATATTTTCCTAGTACCTTCACCATTGACTACTTTTGCAACAATATCCCAACTAATCTCTGAATTTACACGGTGATCACTGGCTTGCACCTTCATCTTGCATTGGAAAGACGGTGAATATTGGTAGTATCCGCATAACTGCACTAAATCAGCTTTGAGTCCAAGATGTTTTAATTCATTTTCCAGTGCTTTCCAAATTGCCGAAAAGGTTTTGGGTGATAAGGTTGATGTCTTTAGAGAAATTTGTTTGGTAGGTAGATTCCAAGTTTTCCCTTTTATTGGGTTTACAAGTATTTCTAATAACACATTTTCAGAGCTTTCATGTGACGATAGTTCTAATTGCCAATTATCGGCATTAAGATGTGAGTGGATGTTGAAATGATTTCCCGTGGCGATATTTTTGATTTCTTCTAAAGCAAAATTTGCTGACAATTGACAAGAAAACCCTCGGTAATATGGTAAGGATATTGGTAAATTTGTTGGCAGTTTCTCTATCGCTCTTTTAGCTTTTTGCCGATATAGCTTTGTCCGCTGACGCTTTCGTTGACGGAAACGCAATGTATCGGTTAGTTTTAAGTTCTGCATGTGCAAAGGCAATTTGACTCCAAATACCTGATCTAGTATTGAAAGCGCAAGGATACGGGCCATTTGAGGTGGCACAGAGTTCCCGATTTGTTGAATAGCTACTTGTTGTCCGCCTTCAATTTGATAATTATCTGGAAATGTTTGCAATCTCTTTAATTCACTCACTGTGAATCGTCTATTATGCCAATGAAAGGGGCCGGTGTATTGACCCCCTTGCGCTTTAATTGTTCTAAC
>JAJRVU010000150.1 GCA_024277145.1 Planctomycetota bacterium | reverse complement strand
TCGTTCCTTTATTCAGTGACAAACATCTTTCCTACCGGTGGGACTGGGCAAAAGAGATGTATGACACCACCCGGGAATTTGGCATTCCTTTCATGGCAGGAAGTTCTGTTCCACTCGCGCAAAGAACACCTGCTTTGGAAATCCCCCTCGGCTCCCAAATTGATGAAGCGGTCTCCATTCATGGTGGCGGGGTGGAAAGCTATGACATTCACGGGCTTGAAGTTCTGCAATCAATGGTGGAAGCACGAAAGGGTGGCGAAACCGGCGTTGCCAAAGTTCAATTCATCGAAGGGGAAGAATTCTGGAAAGCTGCCAACACAAAATGGCCAACCTCTTTAATGGTTGCTGCCATGGAAGCGGAAGCCAATTCCATCAAACCGGTCAAACCTGATTGGAAAAACATTAATCCACACGGAATTATTCTCGATTACAAAGATGGATTCCGTACATCAATGATCAAAATTGGATCCGATGCAATGCGTTGGAATTTCGCTTGCAGGCTTAATGGCGATCCAAAAATTCACGCTTCCCATTTGTATGTCGGACCGTGGCAAAACCGAAATCTGTTCAAAGCCCTTTCCCATGCAATTCAACACCATTTTCTCAATGGAAAACCACCCTACCCTGTCGAGAGAAATCTTTTAACCACAGGCATCCTGGAAGCAGCCATGCATTCTCGGGCACAAGGGGGAATACAACTTGATACCCCTCACCTGAATATTGCCTATGAGCCGACCGATTTTTCTGCCATGCGAGAAATGGGAGACTCCTGGAAAATCATCACAGAAAACACCCCACAGCCGAAAACTGTTGGGTTCATGCCACCGTCCTTGAAAGGCAAGTGATTAATTTACTTACAAACAAAGCATTAAAGACACCCTATTTAATTTATGTCACTGGGCAATAATGATCTTCTAAACATCTGGCTATTCTGCTAAAAAACGGCTATTTATTTCTGCAATCAGCGAATATTCCACTAACCGTATACCCTGAAATCAGTTAGCTCAAAACGTATTAACAAGGATGTTAAAATGTTCTACCTCAAAAAAGATTGTCACCAGAAATGTGCCCAAAGAACACAGTTCTGCATTATCCTGCTATTGGTTCTTTCATATTGTAATTCAGTTTATGCAATTAATGAATTCGACGGTTACCTAGAAATGGTACGTCTATGGATTCCCGAATTACCACCACCTGAAGTCAAACTTTCTCCTGAAGAAGAAAAAGAGTTTCAAAAAGTCTGGGCTGAAGTTGGTGTTGTTTCCAAAAAATTAATTTCTTCCTGGGAAGAACTTCGCAAAGAAGATCCCCTCACAGATCGAGCATTGAAAGCTTTAGATCGCTATCAGGAACTTGAATTGAAATACAATGATGTCTCTCACCCTTATCGAAAAAAAGTGGGTTGGAAAAAGTTCAATAAAATGAGAAGCCGAGGGTACGCCTGGAACCAGACACAGGAACAAAAATGGCAAGATTTAGAAGATCGTGATTTACTCAGGCTGATTATCTGGCAATTCAAATTTAATAATTATCAAGTCTTTAATCAAGAACCATTTTCTCAATTTGTGAAAACTAAACAAGTCACCACTTCAGAGTATAAGCCGATTGATTATGACTCATTTAATTTAGAGGACCTGTTCCATACTGAATTCACATATGAACCGGTTCTAAAAAACAAGAAAAATAAAGCTACATCTAATAACAATAAGACATCTCAAACCAAAAAAGTCAAGCAGGTTCAATGGGTAAAGATGGACAAGAATTATATCCAGAAAAAACGAAAAGCAGAGATAGATGCAATCAAGAAAAAGTTAAAGTTAAAGTTAAACCTGACCGATGAAGAAGCCTTTGAAATTTATATTTCCGGGCTTCGAAAACAAAGGAAAATTCTCCGTGCAAAAAAGCAAACGCCAACTGATCTTCCTGAAGCGATCAAAAAGTATTCTGTATTACATGCAGAGGCGGATTATTTATTTTCAGCAGGTGACACCTATTTAAGAATCACACCCCGTCCTGAAATTGAAGCTCTCGAAAAAGAATACTATAATCTTTTTACGAAGGTTAGTAAAATTCGGCCTGATTATTTCAATGCCTGGTTACGACCACATAAAAAAAACAAGAGCAAGAAAACACCATTACCCGGTGAGCTAAAAAACGAATGAGGAAATATGCCCCTGAAAGCAATTACACTTCTCAAATTTCTTTTTGGGAATGCAGCAGCAATCAAGGAGATTGCAAGTAACAAATCAAGTTTCTGGCTTGGATTGGTATTTGTACTTTCTGCAGGTTTTGCACGTGAATACGATGGTGAAGACTTACTTCATGAACCGTGGTATTTGTTGATACCATTAGTCGCATCTGTTGGATCATCTTTACTACTCTACTTTCTTATTCGAATTGTTGCTCGAAACCGGGGCGATGAGAAATTTCCGTTACAAGCAGGATTTCGAAGCTTTCTCTCAATTTACTGGATGACCGCTCCACTTGCCTGGCTGTATGCAATTCCCTATGAAGAATTCCTTTCTGCCCGCGATTCTGTTTATGCAAATTTAACAACGCTTGAATTTGTCGCTATCTGGCGGGTGTTACTTATCGTGCGCGTGGTTTCGGTTCTATATAACTGCCGACTTTTCTCTGCATTATTTGTGGTGATGCTTTTTGCAGACAGTCTTGCAATGGCTATCCTGTATTACACCCCCCTCCCAATCTTTAATCTCATGGGGGGAATCCATTTATCTGCCAGTGAAAGACTAATCCTGAACGAAGCTATTTTAGTTGGGTTTCTCGGATGGGTAACGCTTCCAGTCTGGATCATAGGAACACTGGTTATCATCAGTAGTATAGTAAGATATGATTATACCCAACCACTCCCCTGGCGATTACAGATTCAATATTCAGAGAAAAATGGAATCCATATTCTGTTAAAAATGATTGCAATTCTCAGTTTGTTAATCTGGATTCCCGTACTATTAAAAACTCAACCCGTACAACAAAACCGCTACCAGGCAGAGAAACTATTACACTCAGGTAAAATTGAGGAAGGACTCAATTTTTTATCAGCAAGAAAACAGGACGATTTCCCCACTTACTGGGTGCCACCCCCGCAACTTGGTTACAGTAACCCAAGTCCATCCATTGAAAAAGTGTTTATCCATTTGCTTAAAAAAGATTCTGATGACTGGGTCTTCCAAATTTATGTCCAGAACATTCTGTCTCATACAGAAAAAGAAAGACGTTATTATTATTTCTCCTTTTTTAAACTCCAGAAATTAGATTTAGAGGAACTGGAATTACTCGTGAAATGGATGGAAAATGAGCCTGATAAAGGGCCACGTTTTGCAAATCATTTTGTCCGAGAAATAAATGAATTTGAGAGGAAAGCAGAAGAATCGAGTGATAAAAAGGAAGACATAACGAAAAAAACAATTGATATAAAACGATATGAATTATATGAGCGAATTCAAAACCTGTTGAAAGAAGAGGACTGGCTGGATGAAGAGGATTAATGAAAAACAATTCTGCATATAAACTCACTCAGGGAGTTTGACCGAAACCAGTTTGCCGGTGGCGTTGCGTCCATAAACATGTCCGTTAAACAATACAGGAACGGTCCAGCAGCGTCCTTCCAGAAAATCAGACTCTGCCAGTTCTTCAAAGCCATCAGAAGTTGCTTTTGCTAAAACCAGTTTTCCATCTTCCGTCAACAGTAACAGTTTGCCATCTGCAATCATTAACGAACCGCACCCCAATCCTCTTTTTCTCCAGACAACTTTTCCCGTTTCAAAGTTCATGCATTTTAATTGAACAACCCGGCCGAGATTGGAATTCCCGTCAAATCCATAAAGATGCCCATCCCATAAAATACTGTTATTGAAATGATTCCGCATTTTACGGTTTTTATAAATCAGCTTCAGTTCATTTCCTTCCAGTTGCAACAGCGAGCAACCAACTTGGTAACCATTTGAAATATAGATTTTATCCCCCTTGATAATCGGAGTCGTGGAATTGGTTCGGAAAGGGGATTTGCATTCATAAAAATCGATTTCCGTTCCATCGCTTGATTGAACGACTCTCAAACCATCACAATCGAGAGAGGCAAGCAAGGTTTTATTATCATGGGGAAATGAAATGACGGAACCGTACCCTGCATTATGATGTTTGGTTTTCCAGTTGATATCGCCTGTCGATTTGTCGTACGAAACGATGGCACCGGGGTTCAGAATGAGTTGATTATTCAAGATATAAGGGGAACTGGTGAATCCCCATTCAGGTAGCCTCATTTTCAAATCTTTTTGCAGGTCTCTCTCCCAGATGATTTTGCCATCATTCTTTTGAAAACAGAAAACCTGCCCTTCCCGGCCGACCGTGTAAACATATTTTCCATCAATCGTCGGCGTTGATCCCGGACCCCCTTCGTGCAAATTATCCACAAGTTCACAGGGATAAGAATAAGACCAGATTTCCTCCCCTGTTTCAGGATTCAGGCAATAAACAAATTCTTTTCCTTCAACATGCCCCATCGTGAAAAGATGTTCTGAATCAATAGATATCGAACTGAATCCAATTCCAATTTCACGCGTCCAATCGACAGGTAAACCTTTTTCAGGCCAGTCACTTGACCAGCCTTTTTCATGAGAGATGCCATCATGGTTTGGCCCCATCCAATTTGGCCAGGACTTCGGGGCTAATTGTTTTATCTCGCTGACAAGCTTCGCTGGAATCAATTTTTTACTCGCCTGCGTTTTAATTGTCTGATTTTCAGTTAACTCAGTTGTTATAGAATTCTGTGATTCCATAACAGCATTATCACCAGCCTGAACGCATGCAGTTAACAGAAGCCCCAGAATGACAAGACAAATATATCGAGTAATCTTCATTGTTAATTCCATCTATATTGAAGTGATGTAAAGCTTGTTCATTTAAGCTAATAAATCATTTGCTTCTGCTCGGGAAAGAAAATTCATAACCAAAGGTTGAGAACCATCCGCTTGCGATTGCTGCCAGGTTGTATAAAAACCATTTGACGTTTCGAGAACATCAACATATCGACTGCACCCGGTTCCGTACGGGCTGACAAACATCGGTTCATATATTGAAAGCCTTTGTATTTCGGATATATTACCATCAACAATATACCCTGCACCACCCAATTCTTCACAGGAATAACCTCGCGAACGGGAAACCGCATCTTTGTGCTCATCATGATTCCGAACACATTCTCCACCATCATAAAACATGATTGAGGCTTCAAGATCAGAAAAAGCTCCCACTTTGGGAACATCAAATAGGCAAGTTCCCCGAGTCATGGCGACATCCCATGTAAAACCTCTCGGAAAGAAATCGTATACTGGTTCTTCATATTTGTTTCCCTGTTGTCGGATTGCGAATCCGGTATTGGAAGAACTCCAGGAAAAAGGATGACTGCAGAATAGCAAATATTCCTGTTTTAATGACCGATACAAAAACGGATCTTTCATGTGAACAAATTGGGGATCATCAGTTGAAAGTACCGTCTTAATTCGGCTTTCTGGTAAATCATCAATCGTACCTGCTGAAAGCATTTCAACAGACCAGACACCTGTTCCCGGCTTCAAATGATTTTCAAAACCTGCAGGATATCCGACGTGATCTTTTTCCGTCGAAACAAAAAGCTCAACTCCGTTTTCCGTCAACTGGATAGCTGCCCCTTCAATGGAAAGGACTTCTTTTCCATCAACATTCAAATCCGCTTTATTAAAATGAATTGTTTTCTCAAATGTGGTTCCCTTATCTTTAGAACAGAAAAAAGCAAGCTCACATCCCCGTTCTCCTGCTTTCAATCCGGTTCGGGAATCGCCTCCGTTCCGATATCGCCCGACAACATGGAGATCCCCTGAACTGTCTTCAATCATATTCCCGCCACCAAACCAATATCCTGCTTCCGGTTTTTGCGGAGGAACAATCACTTTCGCTTTTTTCTGATCAATCATCGCATGAGAAAACCTGATTAATTTTTCTTCCAGTTGTTTGCCAATAGTTTTCATGCCGAGGTACAATTCCTTTTGAAGAAAGTGATGTGAAAGAATAGATATTGATATTACCATAATCTGGTTCAATATTTTGAAATCAATTTTTATTGTAAAACAGATTGCCTTAAAACAGACTAATTTATATCTATTTTTTCACAAATGATTAAACACGCCCTCTGAATAACCTCTGTTTATCCACTCTTTCCAATGTGTTGAGGTTATGTTAATATCACCATTATCAAAGACGAGTATTCTACTACATCCTATTCAACGACAACCGCAGTAAATTTCTTCTAATGACGTCTGTAAAAAACAGATATGGAAATCATTCATGAGCAGTTCCTGGAATCTCAGTAAACGCCTCGGCTGGCGAATTCTTAAGATCCTGATTTTTGTGGCCATAGTAACAGGAGTAATTTACCAAATTAAATTTGCTCCGATTTCGGTAAATGCGCATTCCATAAAACGGGGGCCACTTATTGCAGAGGTGATGGGAACCGGGACTCTGGAATCTCGAATTTCCGCAACAATCGGCCCGGAAATCTCTGACCGAATTGAAAAAATACTGGTTGATCAGGGAGACTCAGTTTCTGCAGGCGATCTTCTCGTAATCCTTGATGATGATGAACTTCAACAACAGGTGGCCATCGCTCAATCCAGTTTGGAAGCAGAAGGCGCAGCCATTGAAAGACTTAAATCTGATAAAAAAAGAACGATTGCAGTCTTTGATCAGGCACAAAGAAGTTACAACCGAATTAGCAAACTAATTAAAAGCAGAACTGTCAGCCAGGATGAAGTCGATAAAGCAACTGAAGCTCTCGCAGTTGCAACAGCAGATGTTTCACGTGCAGAAGCAGCTATCACAGAAGCTCGGAAGAATCTGGTCACCGCTGAGAAAACACTTGAATATCATCGAGCAAGACTGACCGATACCAAAATCGAGGCACCATTCGACGGACTGATTGTCAAACGAAGTCGTGAATCCGGAGATGTTGTTGTGCCCGGCAGTTCCATCCTGACGCTTATCTCAATTAAGGATTTATGGATTAGCGCATGGATTGATGAAACAGAAATGGCGAAGCTTACGAAAGATCAAAAAGCGCGTGTTGTTTTTCGATCTGAATCTGAAAAATCTTACCCGGGAAAAGTCATTCGGTTAGGGAAAGAAGTTGATCGGGAAACTCGTGAATTTATTGTTGACGTGAAAGTATTGAAACTTGCCAAAAACTGGGCAGTTGGTCAACGGGCTGAAGTCTTCATTGAAGTGGCCCATAAAAAAGAAGTGACTCTTCTTCCAGCTGAATTAGTGATGACCCGTAAATCAGAGACAGGTGTCTTCATCATGAAAGATGGAATTGCTCGTTGGCAACCGATTAAAATTGGCCTGCACAGCAGAGAATCTGCTGAGGTCATTAGTGGCTTGGAACCAGAAGACGTTGTTGTCAGCCCTGTTAATCCTAAAACAACGTTGACTGAAGGACGGAGGGTCTCAACACCATGATCCTTTCCATCAAAGATATTCGCCACAATATTACACATTTTGTTATCACGACCATTGGTATAGGCATGTTGTTGATGGTTGTTCTGGGTATGGGCGGAATTTACAGGGGCATTGTTGAGGACGCAACTCTCCTGATTGATAGCGTGGGGGCAGATTTATGGATCGTCCAGAAAAACACACGTGGCCCATTTGCTGAAATCTCGCGAGTTCCGTCTAATCTTGTTCATCGAGCGTTGGCTGTTCCGGGGGTCAAATTTGCCAGGGAATTTGTGTTTCATACAATTCAGCGAGAGCAGAATGGCAAGCCTTTACGAATTTCCATCATGGGATTAAGTTGGCCAACTGATAAGGGGGAGTGGATTCCATTAACTTCAGGAAGGCCGTTAAAGCAAAGTCATTTTGAAATGATTGCTGACAAAACATTGAAACTTTCGATTGGTGAGCGAGTCAAACTTGGAAAAGAAACTTACACTGTCGTTGGAATTACAGAAAGCATGATCAATTCTACGGGTGATGGAATTGGTTTTTTCACCATTGCAGATGCTCAGTCAATTCAATTTGATACTCCGAGCGAGGCAGTTCGACTTGAAAGAGCCGCCAGGGAAGCCCGTGGTGAAAAGAGTGAAATTGGCATCAAGCAACCTTCTCTTCTTGAAAATGCTATCAAGCCGGCTGCTGAATTACCTCAAATTGCCAGACCACAAATCAGCGCAGTAATGATTACAATGATGCCCGGTAGAAATGCAGATAAGATTGCAAAAATCATTTCCGGGTGGGATGATGTTTCGGTTTATACAAAATTGGGGCAACGTGAGTTAATGTTGAAAGGAAATGTCGAAAAAGTTCGAAAACAAATTGGTCTTTTCCGGGTTTTATTAACTATCATCGCTGCGGTCATCATGGCGTTAATCATCTATACGATGACGTTAGATAAAATTCATTCCATTGCTATTTTAAAATTGATCGGTGCCCCTAACACTGTGATTTTAGGATTAATTCTTCAACAGTCTCTTATTTTAGGAGCAATGGGGTTTATGATTGCTTATGCCGTTGGCCAGAAAATATTTCCGAATTTTCCCAGGCGTGTCATCCTGAAAGATACTGACCTGTATCAACTAGCGATGATTGTTTTGGCGATCTCTATTTGTGCAAGCTTGATGGGAATTTGGAAAGCATTGAAAGTCTCACCGAATGAGGCCCTCTCATGAGCAATGATAGCAAAACAGACTATGCCATCGAAACCACAAATATAACTAAAATTTATGGTAGCGATAACACGGAAGTGGTGGCGATGCGTGATGCTTGCATGCAAGTTAAAAAAGGGGAAGTCGTTGCTTTATTAGGACCAAGTGGATCCGGGAAATCAACTTTTCTGACAGCGGTTGGCCTGATCAATCCACCGACTTCCGGGCAAGTCATTATCGGCGGAAAACTGGCTCTGGATGGCCCTGTTGCCAAAACTAACCTGCGATCCTTTCGCCGAAAACATATTGGCTTCGTTTTTCAAAAGTCAAACCTGATCCCCTTCCTGTCAGCAGTGGAAAATATTCAGGTGGCAATGGAACTCTCAGGAGAATCCTCTCGCGAAGCGCGAAGACGCTCGCTTGAACTGATGGATTATCTTGGAGTTGCTGACCGTGCAGACAACTTGCCAATGGCCCTTTCCGGTGGGCAACAACAGCGCATTGCTGTTGCGCGAGCCCTTGCAAACCATCCTAGTGTAATCCTTGCTGATGAACCGACCGCTGCCCTTGATGGAGTTAGTGGCCGCCAGGTTATGGAACTCTTTTCAAAAGTTGCGCACGAGCAGGATGCAGGTGTGATTGTTGTCACGCACGACCATCGCGCACTCGATGTATTCGACACCATATACGAAATGGAAGATGGCCTGATGCATAGAAAATCTGACCATGAATTAAGTACAAACTAGATTTTTAGTTTTCCGGTTTCTCTGGCAAAGCCAACTCATCATCACTCAATTCCACATTGGCTCCCTCTTCAGGAACTTTAACATGGCCAGTCCATAAGATGGCGTTGACCACCATTTTCCTGAATGGTTTCCGTTGAAAGTTATTGTAAAAATGTCCGAGGGTTGTCCCGAACGACCGGCCTTTATTTTCTTTTCGGTTAAAAGCCCATCCCACAACAACCGGTTTATCTTTCGCCATGACTTGAAGTAGCGGAGTTGCTTCATCAGTAATAGTTGGATTGAGATAGTATTCATCAAGTAATTCATACTCTTTCCAACCCCGGCAGATGGGGTGATCAGGGACTAACTGCTTCAAGGGTGACTTGCCTGTATGCAAACCGACATTACTAATCCATGTGCCACCTAGATAACTCATCCATCTTGCCCCTAGACGATCAAAATTATTTTTATTGACAGATGATGCCCAGTGCAATGTGACTAGCCCCACTCCCGCATCCATTTTCTCAATTACCTGATCCCGATAAGGAGAATCAAGAAGGAATTCTGCTGCAGGAGTTGAATAAACGACGATGGTGCTCACTCCCTTCAAAACGGTTTCATCTTTCGGCCATCCGTTAGAAATGACTGTTTCAACCCCTTCATGTTTTTCCAGACATTTCGCAAGCATTTTACAAGTATGCAAATACATATGTGTCCCGAAGGGGTGATCCGGGTTTTTGCCTATGAAAAGAACTTTGGCTTTTGTATCTGCTTGCACGGTTTGTGAAGAAATTAATGTTCCCACAAATAACAACACCAATGTAATTAAAACCGAATATCGCCCATTCATGATTCTCTCTCCTGATTAAGTATAAAGGTTCCCGGATTATATCAGGATTCGCGGGACCCACCCAAACAAATCACTTTTTTATTCAACAGGGACAACATCCAGTTCCAGAATTTTTCCTGTTCCCATGCTTGCCCCGCCGACGGCAATCAATTCATGAGAACTTAACGGAAGCAGGCGATGAAAAAATCTTGCATTTTTCAGTTTCGCCACTTTCTCCCATTGAGAGCCATCCGGGGAAAGTCTTTGAACGGAACCATTCATTGTGGTCATGTAAAGTTTGCTCCCGACATTAAATGCAGAACACCCAAATGCAGCCATCCCTTTACCATTGACGGCAGGACCTTCTGACCATGTTTTATTTGCAGGATCATAAACATCCACTTTCGAGCAAGGGCCCCCTTTTTTCTGCATTCCACCAATAACGTATAACTTACCATTTGCTTCACCCAAGGCGATTGCTCTTCTTTGAAAAGGGGCATCTGGAAGTTTTTCCCATTTTAGAACAGGCTTGGAAAGATCAGCGACATAGGCAGATGAAAGCCAGACAGGATCATCAACATCCTTCCCCTTCATTGTCCAACCACCTGCAACATAAACAAGATCACCAATCACAACTGCATCATGTGATGATCGTGCATCAGGCATGGGTGTTAAGGATGTCCACGTTTTTGTTTTTGTATCAAAACTTGCAACTTCAGGAGTCGAAACCAGATCACTTTCTTCCCCTTGTTTATTCTTCGCTGAAAACCCACCTATCCGATATAACTTATGACCATGTGCAACTAAGGCAAGCCCTTGCAAGCGCGGACCTGATTCCATTTTTTCCCATTTGCTGGGAGATTTTAAATTTTGACGAAGAAGCTGACCAGATTGTGCTTCCATGTAATAAGAATGGGCTTCTCCTGTATGACCACCATAAACATAAATGTATCCATCAAGAACAGCTCCGCCGATACTGGTAATCCCGACATCCAGATCAACATAGGACGATTTTTCTTTATTTGACTCTTTCACTTTTTCCTGACCTTCTGCTTGGATGGAAAACAATAAAATAACGCTAAATACCAATATAACCTTGCAGGAAATATGTTGCATATAATGAACTCGAAACCCCATTTTTAGCTTCCCTTCACGTAATAAAGTAAGTTGATTTTTTTTAATGAATCACATTTCAGTGAATTGTTTTAAAATTAATCTTCTATTATACAACGATTGATATAGATGTCTCTTCTGAAGCAGGAGGAGTTCTTGACCAATATTGCGCAAGGATGGTTCCGGTAAACATGCAAACAAATGCATAAAGTGCTGGCGGTAACGCAATCGTGCCCTGGTCTTTAAACAACTCCCCAGCCATCACCGCCCCTAATCCTGCGTTCTGCATTCCAATTTCCAAAGTCAATGCGCGTCTCATGGGATGAGAAATAGGCAACAGTTTTCCTCCCCAGAATCCGCCAAGGTATCCGAGTAAATTAATCAACAACAATACAATTAAAAGTTGAACAAGGAGACTTACAGGTAATATACCATCTGTAATTTTAGGCTGACTTTTATTCACCACCACTGCAATAATCCAGAGAATGGAAAGATTTGCAAAAGTTGACCCCACTTTCTGAAATATTTTTTCACAAACTGAAAATTTTCTCGCCAGGATGTAACCGGTCAACACAGGAATAAAAAGCCTGATCACTAAAAAGCTAAATGAATCCGATAGCATTTTTGCATTATCAATTCCCTCAACTTGAACTGCCAGATAAAGAATCGCCGGAACCAGAAT
>JAJRVU010000149.1 GCA_024277145.1 Planctomycetota bacterium | reverse complement strand
TTATGAAACCGTTCAGGGAGAGTTGGTTGCTTTCGGACTACGAATCAAGCAGAGCGAACCAATTTATCAGGCACTGAAAAAAATTCGTGAAGGAGACGAATGGCCTCAACTGGAATCCGCCCAGAAAAGAATTATTGAACAGAAACTGCTGAGTGCAGAATTGGCTGGTATTGCTTTAAAAGGTGAAAAGCAAAAACGGTTCAATGAAATTGCTGAGAAACTATCCAAATTGAGTACTGATTTTTCCAACCATGTATTGGATGCAATCAAAGCGTTTGAAATGATCCTGACAGACCCAGCCGACATCAAAGGACTCCCTCTCAGTTTGTTACAACTTTCTGCTCAGTCATACAACAGCATTAAAAAAGATGACGATACAGAAGCAACACCTGAATCTGGCCCGTGGAGAATCACACTTGCTTTTCCAAGTTTTGGCTCGTTCATGGAGCATTGCCAGAAGAGCGAACTTCGTGAAAAAGTTTACCGTGCCTTCGTTACACGTGCTTCTACAGGAGAACTGGACAACAGCCCGATTATCAGGGAGATTCTGATACTTCGTCGTGAAAAGGCAGAGCTGTTAGGCTATTCCAGTTTTGCTGAAGTGAGCCTGGCTGAAAAGATGGCTGAAAATGTTTCATCCGTAGAAAAAATGTTCAAAGAACTCCGTTCCTCTTCATGGGATTCCGCTGTACAGGATTTGGAAGACATTAAAACCCTTGCTGAAGAATCGGGTGAAAAATCTGGTTTGATGAATTGGGATTTCGGTTTCTGGGCTGAACGCCTCAGGGAAAAAAGGTTTGATTTTACAGACGAACAACTTCGGCCCTACTTTTCACTTGAGCGGGTTCTGGAAGGATTGTTTGACCTTGTCGATCACCTGTTTGAAATTAAAGTGACAGCAGCGGATGGGGAAGCTCCTGTCTGGAATGAAGATGTCCGGTTTTTCAATATATCCAATGCCGATGGAAACCATATTGCTTCTTTTTATCTGGATCCCTATTCCCGTCCTGAAAATAAACGAGGGGGTGCCTGGATGGATGAATGCATGGTTCGCAGAAAAACAGGTGATCAATTACAGGTTCCCGTTGCGCATCTTGTTTGCAATTCCACTCCCCCTGTTGGAGAGAAGCCTTCCTTAATGACATTTCGCGAAGTGGAAACTCTCTTTCATGAATTCGGCCACGGCTTACAACACATGATGACGACAATTGACTACCCTGATGCTTCCGGAATTAATGGTGTTGAATGGGATGCGGTCGAACTTCCCAGCCAGTTCATGGAAAACTGGTGTTATCACAAGCCAACACTGCTTGGCATGACTGCACATTATGAAACAGGTGAACCTTTACCGGAAGAACTTTTTGAAAAAATCTGTGCAGCAAGAACTTTTCGCGCAGGAAGCCAAATGCTCAGGCAGGTTAATCTTGGGATGACGGATATGTACCTGCATCATCAATATGATCCTTCGAGTGACCAAACAGTATTTGAAGTTCATAGAGAAATCGCTAAAACAACTTCGGTCGTTCCTCCGATTCCAGAAGATAGAAGTTTATGTGGATTTTCGCATATTTTTGCAGGAGGATATTCTGCAGGTTATTACAGTTACAAATGGGCAGAAGTCCTCAGCGCAGATGCATTTTCCGCATTTGAAGATGCAGGTCTGGACAATGAAGAAGCTGTCCGTGAAACAGGAAAACGTTTCCGGGACACGATCCTTTCTGAAGGTGGAAGCAGAAACCCAATGGATATCTTCAAAGACTTCCGCGGAAGAGAGCCCAACTCCGATGCTCTCCTCCGTCACAGTGGTTTATCAAAGTAGTGGTTTATCAAAGTAGTGGTTTATCAAAGTAGTGGTTTATCAAAGTAGTAGTTTAAACCATCAATGAGATTCCAATCAACTTCAATGGGCTACATTGGCTCATTGAGGTTTGGGGCTCATTGAGGTTTGGGGCTCATTGAGGTTTGGGGCTCATTGAGGTTTGGGGCTCATTGAGGTTTGGGACATTTATCGACAAACTCCAATGACTTCTCAA
The DNA here is from genome assembly GCA_024277145.1 of Planctomycetota bacterium. Taxonomy (GTDB): domain Bacteria; phylum Planctomycetota; class Planctomycetia; order Planctomycetales; family Planctomycetaceae; genus JAJRVU01. The sequence goes on along the minus strand of JAJRVU010000149.1, from coordinate 756 downwards.
TGAAAATCTCTCCTGTCATTTCTCCTAAAGAGGTGCGAGAGACATAGTCATACCGGGGGAAACTTTTGAAATCGACTTTGGTCAGGATGTAACCGAAGGCTTCATTTGTCAGACCAAAGAGCAGATTGTTTTTGCCATTCATTTTCCGTTTCAGGTAGAATCCGATATTCGGCAATGCCTCTCCGGGAATGGTAAGGATCTGGGCGTTACCAATATTCACAACATTGACTGTTGCATTAATACTTTGATCATCATTATGGGGATAATTTAATGGAGATCCGACCACAACCGCCCACAGTAACGGAGACTCAACAGGAAACGTGATTTCAATGGAATCGCAGAATAAATTGGCTTCTTTCTGCAATGGAGAAGATTTGATAATTCGTAAAGCTTCGGTTGCCATCAAGCGACCAATACGAAGGCATTCCTTCCAACTCCGTTGATCTTTTTTAGAACTTTTTGACTTATCCGTAATTCGATTATCTGCAGTGATCATTCCCCCCTGTGCACCATTCATGAAGATGGCCATCCCTTTTGTTTCTTCTTCAATTTTATCACAAAGCGGTCCAATGCAATCAGGACTGCAAATCCCTTTTCCTGCCCCCAGGACTTCAGGATGAGTTGCATAGTTGACTAATGTTGCAATAATTTCTTCATCATGTCCAACCGCTTGAATGACAGACATTCGTTGGTCATACAACTGGGGCGCATAATAGTTATAAGCAATTTTCCCTTTTGCTTTGCCTGTTTTTATTT
>JAJRVU010000148.1 GCA_024277145.1 Planctomycetota bacterium | reverse complement strand
GAGAACGGATTCGAACAGCCTGAAATCAAGAGTGATCCCGTGGCTGCAGCCAATGGAATCCCGACAGAAGGAATTCCCAAGCTGAAACATCATGCGAAAGAAATTGGAAAAGAAGCAGAAAAATATGCTCGTAAGTATTCAAAAGAAGCACAGGTTTACGCGCAGAAACTCGCTAAGAATGCTCAGGATTTCGCTGAGAAGCAAAAACAGGTTCATGATGAATGGAAAAAGAATCAAAACAAACAAGATCCATCACCTCAGCATCAAAAAAAGCGAAGGCACTATGAATCCAATGAATCAGGTTCGAAAAATAAGCCTTTTTTGAAAACGATCTTTATTATTCTGGCAATTCTCCTTGTCGGTTCTGCAGTCGGTATTCGCCCTGCTCAACAGATGCTTTCTGCTTCCCTGATTATTTGTTTTTATGGTGGGATCGCTTACGGAGTTTACCTGTTAGTTGCCAAATTATTCGGCTGGAATAGCAAACCAAAAATAGAGGACGATTTCCTGTTCCCCAATAGACCTTATGAATTACCCCCTCAAAACGAATTTAAAGCAGAGGTTGAATTTGATACACCAAAAAGAAAGCAGTACAAGAATAAATGTTTTACCAGAGGGAGAAGAAAGTACGTTTATTATGGCCCTGACACATTAAGAAATAGTTCTGCTGTTCAGAAAACAAATACCATTCTTCGAACCATGATCAGTTCCATGATGATTGCATCGGTGATGTCAGGATGTCTCTACTTCACGGAATTTCTATCTGAGCAGGTTTCTGTCGCATTGGCGTTTGGGATCACCACTTTATTAGCTTCCTGGGCAATTATGATTCCTGCAAAAATATGGGAAGGAAATGAAGTTGACAGCACTTCCAAGCGGATGGTTCAAATGTTTTTAGGGGGAATTGTTGGCGGGATAACTTATTATCTGCACTCGTTTCTCCAAATCGCCTATAAGTCAGACAACAACATTGGTTTTTTCAAAAATCACGATTTGCAAAACATGGGATTTTTCCAGAATAATGGGCCCACGTTAATAGCATACATCCTGTTTTTTGCAGGGCTCTTTTTCATTCAAAGATGGTGGTTGCAGGCAGATTCTTTCCGAAAGAAACGATTCCGAATCAGGACCGTTTTGGGAACCCTCTTTTTTGCATTCTTCGCCAGTGGATTCATAATGTCTACGAACGAATACCCTCTGGTGATGATGGCAGCCGTCTCCTGCATTATCCAGTTGTCATCACAATGGGTTCCTCGAAATCAACGGGAAGAAATTGTCAACAACAGCCAACCGGAACACGTTGCTTAAAACATATCAGGAGTCACCGATTAAGGTAATCATATTATGCATTCATCATTCAATCCCAAATCGATAATATTTATAATCGCAGGAGCATTTGCGCTCATCTGCATTATCGCAGGGGTGTATACGCTTATTAGAAAATCAAATAAAAACAACCCGAATAAAATCCATGTCTTCAAGCCAATGGTGATTACAGGTTTAGCGTTTCTGTTTGGTATTTTCTTATATAAAGCAGGAACTCATATTGTCATCGAAATTAATTCCGGTGAAGTTATTGCAGGTGTGGAAATATATGAAGGAAATCCATATCTGGATCAACACGTGGCTGTTGAGCACGGTTATCCCCATTACCAATCAACCCAGCAGTTGATACGCCATCACCAAAATATGTCATCAAGTATAATAGGAACGGTATTTGCCGGATGGGCGATTATATTTTCTGCAGCTCTTTTAATTGGGTTTATATTCTCTATTTTCTATTTCAAGTGGTATAAAAGTATCCTTGCGATAGGTTTAATGGTTCTTCTATCATTTTTAACGATAACTACCTTAGTAAGATATAATATGGCTAGTCGAAAAGCGTATTCTCATATTACTGCTGTTCAGGCTGCAAATAGTCCAATTGTTGCACCCACGCCTCAGCAGATTCAGCTCACTGCAGAAGAGATTACAAGAAAGAATAATAAGAGTTTTGAAGAGAAAGTGGAAGATTTTGTTGAAAACGTAGAAAAGAAGGCAGATGATTTTTCGGAAGCTGTCGAAAATAATGTCGAGAAGATAGAGAAACAGGTTGAAGCGAAGATTGCAGAAATTGAAAAGAAAACAGAAGAGATTGTGAACAAAGCAGCGACCGTGAAAGCGAAAGCAAAGGCGATTAAAAAGAAAGCAGAAGCAAAGGCGAAAAAACCAAGTACTCCGATTGTGCAAAAGACATCTCCCGAACCTGTCGTGTCACCCAGAAACAAAACAGAAAGTGATTCAGAAAATCTTCCTGAATGGACCAAACTTGAAAAACAGATGGTAACAGAGGGAAATACTTTTTTTGTCAGAAGTGAACAATTTGCAACCAAAGAGGAAGCACTGCAGGATGCTTTAAACAGAGCAAAATATCTAATTTTTAAACGGCATTGGCCAACTCATGATACAGTGAATATTAATCAATCAATGATTCTCGTCAATAAAATGCACACGGAAATTATTCAGCGTAAAACGGGGGATCACGAATTCAAAGTCTACCGTGTTTACCTGGAAACGTTACTGAATCCACTAGCACTTAAAAAACAAATTAAAGCTATCCAGCAGGCGAAAGTGAATTTCCGGGTGATGATACTCTCTGAAATCGTCGCTGCAGCTTTCCTTTTATTAATCATTGGGATGATCATCTCCAATGGCAAGTTAAAAAAATCCCGTAAAGTACAAACTTGAAATATAATAACAGGGTGTAGATAAGTCGTAGGTAAGGCTGTGCCTGACGAATGAATGCATTCAAGCAGTGCTCTTTCGAGCTTTAAATATCCTGTGTCAATTTCCAAATGGCACGCTCGTTGGCGTGCATCTTAATCTGAGCTAAGTGACATTTACCGGTAGTTGGACTAGTAGGGTCTGCTGTGCAGACCATTGTTTAGTGAAAAATTCAGAGGATGAACCTAAATAAACTTAGTGCTTTTGTGTCTTGTATGTTTGATATATCAGATTCTGGTAGTGTAATGGACATTGCCGTGGGAAAGACTTCTGAGCGTAGCGAAGAAGGATTTTCCACGGCGGCCGACGACAGATCGATCGTGACTGGGTCTTCCAAGGCCGAT
>JAJRVU010000147.1 GCA_024277145.1 Planctomycetota bacterium | reverse complement strand
TATGCAGTTATGCTGGCGTTGATTCTGATGTCCATGATTTTGGCAATTCAGTCTTTTGGTGATACAATTGCTACCATGTTTGGGACAGCGAATACGGAAATCAATACCCATTTCAATTAATCTTATTTTTAAGTAAGAAACCTGATGACACGGACGTTCATTGCACTCGGCGGGAATCTTGGCCCGGTCGAACAAAATTTCCAGCAAGCTGTCTCTCTTCTAAATCAGCTTCCCGGTTCTCAAGTAATTCAAGTCAGCACGACAATTACATCTCAACCGGTCGGAGCTTCTTCCGGCAATCTTTTCAGGAATGCTGTTTTAAATTTGGAAACGGATTTAGAACCACTTGAGCTATTGAAATCTCTGCAGGAAATCGAAGCAAGTTTTGGGAGAGATCGGTCCGTCCGATGGGGACCACGCCCGGTTGACCTTGATATTATTCTTTATGATGAGCAGGTGATCTCGTTACCTGATTTAATCATCCCTCACCCTGCCTGTTGGTACAGAAGATTTGTATTGATCCCTATGGCGGAAATTGCGCCGGATGTAATCCATCCCGTGAAGAAATTGTCATTTCTGGAATTGAAAGAATGGTTTGAAAAGAAAGAATTGCATATTCAATTCTCGGGTGGTGAAAATCAACTTCGAACGAAATTGATCAAGGAACTGGAAACGGAATTTCCAAAAATTAAATTTAACGACATAAAACAGGTGGGCAGCAAGTTATCAGAAGCCCCGGTATTAATTATCTGGCTTGGTGAAAATGAAAATCAGGAACTTACATTTGAAGATTTGCCTGAAGTTTCCCGCCTTGATTTGTCCGGACATCAAGAAGCAGAAAAGCAAGAAGAACTGTTTGAACGAATTGTCGAAGTGATTCAATCCGTAATTTCTGCTTAAAGTCTGCCGCTGCGGAAGATGCCGTAGATCAGCCAGATTCCAAGAAAACTGGACAATCCAAATACCGGAAGGCTGATCCAGAGATTATCTGACCCGGCTCGCATAATTAAAGCACTTGCAACAATTAATGATGACATGATCAGGCTGATGACAATTCGGTTTCCTGAACGATCCATCTCGGTAATAAGCTGATCCAGTTTTTGATGTTCTATTGAAACCGTCAATTCATTCTTACTCAGTTTTTCCAGAGTTCTACCCACTTGAAACGGAACATCATGGATGACTTTTGCTAATGATTTTGAATCAGCGAGAATTCGGCTTGCGATTTTTTTAGGATTGTATCTGTCTCGAACACATATTTCGATAAACGGGGCGAGATCTTTTGCAAGATTATAATTGGGATCCAAATTCCGTCCGACTCCTTCCAGCGTGACCATTGCACGGATCAATAACATGATATCACTGGGACACCTGATTCCATGATGAGAAAGAATGCTAATGAAATCAGTCAGTACATTACCGACTTGTAATCGTTCAAGTGGAACGCCATAATAGTTTCCGACAAATTCCCTGACATCTGCCTGAAGAACAACAAAATCAATTTTCTCAAGCGGTGTCCCTATTTCCGTGATCTTGCCGACAACCATTTTGACATCATTCTGGGTGCTGGCCAGAAACAGGTCAATCAACTGATCTCTTAATTGTTCCTCAAGAATTCCTACCATTCCGAAATCAAGGAATGCAATGGAACCGTCCGGTAGAATTCTGATGTTTCCCGGGTGAGGGTCGCTATGAAAAATGCCAAATTCAAAAGCCATTTTCATGAAAATTCTGGCGCCATTGGCTGCAATTTCCGGCTTGAGTGTTTTGAGATTTTCGTCCTGATCCAGTTCATTCACATTGAGCCCATCAATAAATTCCATTGTCAGAATGGATTCCGTTGAAAAATCGGGATAAACTTCAGGTACTTTAAGGGATGCATCTGCATGGAATAAATGGGCAAATTCCATGCAGGTTTTTGCTTCCCTGTAATAATTCATTTCCCGGCGGATTGTTCTGCAAAAATTATTGACCAAACCGATCGGATCAAAAATATGAGATTCCGGGATATGGTGATCAATCAGGATTGCCAGTTCTTTCATTAATTCCAGATCACGTTCAACATTGTGTACAACATTAGGACGCCTGATTTTGATGGCAAGGGGTGTTCCATCATGATGGGTTGCCCGGTGAACCTGACCCAACGAGCCGGCTGCAAGTGGTTCCTTTTCAAAGTTCTTAAAGAGTTTTTCGCAGGGCAATTTGAGTTCATTCTCAAGCAACCTGACTGCTTCTTCAGAAGGGAAAGGAGGAACTTTTTCCTGGAGAAGTGAAAGTTCCTGGATGACATCTGCAGGGACGAGATCAGGGCGTGTGCTGATGACCTGACCAAATTTAATAAATGTAGGGCCGAGGGCTTCGAACGCGAGGCGAATTCGTTTGCCGCGAGAACGGATTTCAACTGGTGCAGGCTTTTTCCAGAATATGACTCTCTTGCTCAAATGAAGGAACTTTTTCAACCCGAGACGGATAACGAGATCTTCAAAGCCAAAGTTGATCATCACCGTTGCGATTTCGCGGCTTCGACCGAGATTCCGAAGAAAGCGAATCGGATGAGAGTCCAACGGTAATTCTCCTTGAGTTTGAATGTGCGATAAGGTGATTCAATAAACTTGAATGTTTTGTAATTCGTCTACTTCTATTGGACCATCTCGGAAGATGAGTCACCAGAGAAAAGAGAGATTCCTTTGAAATCATGACGAAAAAGATCAGTTTTCGGTATCTTCTAACGGTTTTTATAGCAGAGATACTCATGAAAGAAATTTTTATATCATTCGGGATCACATAACGGAGAAGTAGTTCTCGACAGCAAAGTCAAAGGCTGTATTACTGATTTTTTTCGGCAATTTTTTGTAGATGCAATAATTCCTTACCTGAAGAAGAAGGTCACGAGGCTGGCAGGCACGAAACGGTCGCTCACATTGGTGGTAATGGGTTTCAATCAAATAATTGATTGCTTCTTGGTTGTATTCAAATCCCATAATAGGAGACATCAGTTTAAATAATTCGCGAAATTCTTCCTCAGACGGATCCGTTACTTCAATTTTGTATGGAATTCGACGAAGGAATGCTCCGTCTACAAGGTCTTTTGGTTCCAGATTTGTTGAGAAAATAATCAGTTGATCGAATGGAACCTGCACTTTTTTTCCGCTGGGAAGATTCAGGAAGTCATACCGTTTTTCCAATGGAACAATCCAGCGGTTCAGTAGAACATCCACGGGCATTGTCTGTCGTCCGAAGTCGTCAATCACAAGAATTCCACAATTACTTTTCAATTGAAGTGGCGCTTCACAAATTTTTGTTTGTTGATTCTGCACAACTTCCAATTCCCGCATTGTTAATTCACCACCAGCAATGACCGTTGGCCTGATAACCTGGACCCATCTCTGGTCAACTCCTGAAAGATCAAACAACCCGTCAGCGGTACTTTCTTCAACAATATCATGAATTCCCGGATCAAAGAGGCGGATAATGTCTCCTTCAATACCGATGGATCGTGGAATCCAGATCGTGGTACCAAATGATTTTGTGATTCGTTCTGCAATACTGGTTTTTCCATTTCCCGGTTCACCGAACAGAAACATCCCTCGGCCGGAATTGATGGCAGGACCCAGTTTATCAAGCATTTTTTCATTAATGATCAGATCAGAAAAAGCTTCTCTCAGGTCTTCTTCCGTGGCTTCCTGTTTTGCAATACTCTGGGCTTCCATTGCTCTTAAGTAATCTGGCAATGAAACTGGTGCTGCCCCGAAATATGTACATTCATCACTATATCTTCTGGCTCTTTCACGACCAATATCAGTAATGACGAACTCATAGTCCCCCATTTCTGCAGTTCCTTTGAATGCAACAAGCTGATCCATTTTCAGTTGTTTCATAATAGGATCGACAAGGGTGAAAGGAAGGCAGACCTGCGAACTCAATTCCCGACCGGTTCCTGAACCCCGATTAAGAAGATATTTTAAAACAAGTCTTTCCACTTCTTCCGCAGTCAGATTAGTCTCTTCCAGTGTTGTGGGAACTTTTGGTAAAAATGCTTCGTCACTCTCGGTTCCATCACCCATCAGGTCATTGACACGGTCGAATAGTTCGGAAAGCTGAGAATTTCGTTTAATGACGTCAGGCAGTTCAGCTTTTGTGATGGTATTGCTTGCGAGTATGACTGGTTCTTTGCCGGAGACTTCCGGAGCCTCTGTTTGTTTTTCGGTGTTTGAATTTGGTTGGCTATCGCCAGATATTTCTTTTGCAAGAGTATCAGATTCAATGATTTCCTGTATTTCTTCAACTTTTTCTTCTGCAGGTGAAGAAGCTGGAGGGGTATTCTGATCCTCAGCAATCTGGGCTTTCAGCATCGCCAGATACTCGATTGGACTCAGGGTTTTTTCTTCGTTACTCATTGTTGCCTACACCAGAATTTTCAATTGTGATTGTGCATTAAAAATGATGTTCAGTTGTTTGAGAAATAAAAGAACTCCTTCTGACAGTCCAGTGAATTGATCTGTCAAATTGATACTTTTTGCAACAGGCCCTTTTGCTGATTTCTCACTTAAAAGTTAGGTCAAATACTGAACTTGGTCAAATTTTGATTCGTGGATATGGAAATAATGTCGAGATTAGTAAACTTGATTTTTGCAAATATCGCGTTTTTGACTTTATTCAGAATCATTCTCAAATCCGTCATAATCAGAACATTCGGTTAGAATCGATTCAAGTTGGCAGGAAACCATTGTCGATATCGCTTTACTTTTGGAGAGGAATGGCTCATTTTCAAGTGGATAGTGCAGGTTGCACTTAACTGTAGCGCCGCTGGATAGCATGGAAACTTTATTTTAAGACTCTAACCCGCTACATGTGAATGATACTCGCACTAGCCTGTCTCGCTTTATTTCAAGGTTCCCCTTTTGTAAACTCTTTTCAGGCTTAATAGGAAATATTGGAAATTGCGAAAAAGAGAGTTGGCAACATGGCAGAAAATATGAAAATATCCCTTGGACTCGATTTTGGAACGGAATCTGTCCGTGCATTGCTGGTTGATCTGGAAGGGAAAGAATTGGGGAATGCGGTCGCCAATTATTCTCATGGTCAAATTACAGAAACTCTTCCCGGAACGGGGGAAGTTTTGCCCGCTGATTTTGCTTTTCAACATCCAAACGATTGGATTGAAAGTTCAGCAGAGGCTGTGCGTGAAGCTGTTTCCAGTTCCGGTATTAATGTGGCCGACATTATTGGGATCGGTGTCGATTTTACAAGCTGCACCATGCTTCCTGCATTAAAAGATGGTACTCCTTTATGTATGACGGATGATCTTGCAGGAGAGAAATTTGCCTGGCCAAAATTGTGGAAACATCACGGTGCCATCAGTCAGACAGATAAAATTAATCGCATTGCAACGGAACGGAATGAAGATTGGCTGAGTCGATATGGCGGAATTATTGGTTTGGAATGGTTCTTCCCCAAAATTCTGGAAACGCTTGAAGAAGCTCCTCATGTTTATGAAAAGACGGAAGTCTGGCTGGAAGCGGGAGATTGGTATGTTTGGCAACTGGTTGAAGCAGAGGCTGAAGCTCTTCCGCGGTCCACTTGTCAGGCAGGATATAAAGCGATGTGGAACAGCCAGACTGGTTTTCCTTCGCCTGAATTCTTTGAAGCCCTTCACCCCGATATGAAAAATGTCATCAAGGATAAAATGCCCGGACGACTGGTTCCACCGGGGGAATCTGCAGGTCAATTAAATTCGGCGATGGCAGAGAAATTTGGAATTCCTTCCGGGATTCCAGTCAGGGCCTCCCTTATTGATGCCCATTCAGGAGTGCCCGGAGTCGGAGCTTCCGAAGCAGGAACTTTTGTGATGGTGATGGGAACAAGCAGTTGCCATATGCTCAACAGTAATTCTGAAGAATCAGTTCCCGGAGTGGCGGGAGTTGTGAAGGATGGAATTCTTCCCGGCTTTTATGGTTATGAAACAGGACAGGCTGCGGTGGGCGATGCGTTTGATTGGTTGCGAAAACTTCTTTCACAGGATGATTATCGTGAAATGATGGAAAAGGCGGAAAAACTTTCACCGGGAGCGGATGGCGTTCTTTGTATGGATTGGTTTAACGGATGCAGAACACCTTTAATGGATGGTTCTTTAAAAGGTGGATTTATCGGCTTGAGTTTGAATCATGGAAATCATCATCTGTATCGTTCGTTAATGGAAGCTTCCGCATTTGGAGTTCGATGGATTGTTGATATCCTACGGGACAATGGTGTTCCTGTTGATAAATTTGTTGCGACCGGGGGATTGCCTCACCATAATCCGCTTGTTGTTCAAATCTATGCAGATGTGCTCGGCTTGCCTGTTTATGTACATCCTTCCAAGCAAGGGCCTGCACTCGGGGCAGCAATATTAGGAGCACTTGCAGCTGGTTCGGAAGCGACCGGTTTTTCTTCTGTTTCTGATGCAGTTGATAAAATGGCTGGAGAACGGGAGAATGTTCCTGAAAGAACTTCAAAGGTTGTTAACCCTGATTTGGAAGCGACCAGAGAATACGAAAAAATCTACAAAAAATATCGTCAGTTAGCTGATGTACTACAAAAGTTTGATAAATAATCATTCATATTAGGAATACAAAACAAAAGATTTTATTCATACAAAAAATTTAAATCCATTTAAACAGACAGGAAGAGACAGCATGGCAGGTTACCAATTCCCCAAAGCAGGCAAAAAAAACAAATTGAAAAAGAAACAGGTTTACTTGATTGCAAGTGGAGATCTCAGGCTCTCTGCCAATCAGGTTTGCTGGGATGCGCAGAAGGAAATGGAAGTTGCACTCGGAAAAGCAGTGAAAGATTCCGGCTATGAAGTTGTTCGTGCCCACAAATTGAAGCGGGATGAAAAACATGGCTTCATTAATTCTCAAGCGGATGGAATGGACGTTTTTTCCAACATGGATCCCCATGCTCCTGTGATTGTAGCCGAAGCAGTCTGGCAGTATTCACATCATGTTCTGAGTGGTTTGATTTCCCATCAGGGACCAATTCTGACTGTTGCAAACTGGTCTGGAACCTGGCCCGGGTTAGTTGGAATGTTGAATCTGAATGGATCACTCACCAAAGCAGGGGTGAAATATTCCACGTTATGGAGTGAAGATTTTAAAGATGTTTATTTCAATTCCCGGCTGGAAAAATGGTTGGAAACCGGCAAGTGCACCCATGCAACAAAGCATGTGAAGCCATTGAAAAAAGTGAAGGTTAGTTCTCAGGAAAAAAAACTGGGACAGGCATTGGCTACCCAATTGAAAACCGATAAAGCAATCATGGGTGTATTTGATGAAGGCTGCATGGGCATGTTTAACGCCATTATTCCTGATCATCTTTTAAACCCGACCGGCGTTTACAAGGAAAGACTTAGTCAATCTGCTTTGTATTATGAATCGACACAGGTGAGTGATAAAGAAGCAAAAGAGGTTAAAAAATGGATGACCAAAAAAGGAATGAAATTCCACACTGGCAAAAAGCATGAAGATGATTTAACAAATGATCAGATTCTGACCCAGTGCAAAATGTATGTCGCTGCAGTTCGAATTGCAGATGACTTCGGTTGTGATCTGATTGGAATTCAATACCAACAGGGCTTAAAAGACGTTATGCCCGCGAGTGATCTGGTTGAAGGAACTCTCAATAATGAGGATCGTCCTCCGGTTAAAAGTCGAGATGGAAAACGCGTTCTCTATAAAGGGGAAGCGGTCACCCACTTTAATGAAGTTGATGAATGTGCGGGGCTTGATGGCTTGATGACAAACCGGGTTCATAAAGCAATGGGGCAACCTGTTGAGAACACGCTTCATGATTTACGTTGGGGCGACTTTGATCAATCGGGAACAACGGATGAATATGTTTGGGTGCTGTTGATTAGTGGCTCTGCTCCTCCTGCTCATTTTGAAGGGGGTTGGAAAGGGGCTGATGGGCATCGTCAACCAGCAATGTATTTTCCCAATGGCGGGAGTACTCTTCGGGGGATTTCCAAGCCGGGCGAGATTGTCTGGTCGCGTATTTATGTCGAAAATAATAAGCTGAAAATGGATTTGGGACGCGCAGAAGTTGTCAAACTTCCTGAAAAAGAAACGCAACGCCGATGGGATGAAACAACTTACCAGTGGCCTATCATGCATGCGGTAACGTATGGTGTTTCCCGTGATCAAATGATGGCTCGTCACAAAGCAAATCATATTCAGGTTGCTTATGCAGAGAGTGCATCAATTGCAGATAAAGCGATGTTAGCAAAAGCGGCGATGGCGGAAGAACTCGGCATGGAAGTTGCCATCTGCGGAACCAGAAAAAATAACAAACCGTGGTAGGATGTTGTTTGCTGGCGAATTAAAACCCAAATGGTTTCATCTTATTACGAAATTCTATTAAGGCTGTAATCAATGGCAGAATGTAAGGAGTGCGGAGATGAAATCTTCTATGAAGATAAAAAGTGTCCCACATGCGGGACTCCTGTACCTGATTTAATAGATGGGACTGAATTATATAAAGGCACCCTCTAAGAATCACATTTTCAATTGATCAAGATTTTAGAGAGTGCTTTTCTTTAAAATTGTAACATTAATTCTGTTTGCAAGATGAACTTCCTTCTTATCGGTCAATATTCTGTCGCTTTGATGCAGACTTCGG
>JAJRVU010000146.1 GCA_024277145.1 Planctomycetota bacterium | reverse complement strand
TGGGTCTGCAAAATCCTGAAGAAACCATCGAGACATATCAAAAAAGTGAATCGGTTCTTCAAGAATCCAATTCCCTACACGTTCGATATCGTACCGCCAATCATTGGCTCCATGCCGATACGGATTTCTCAACAATTCAACAAGAACATATTTCGGGGTTCCGATAAAACCGTCGGAAATCATTTCTTTTACTTTTCCCCAAAGTGAAGAGAGGCGAAGTTCATGCCCAATCGCAAGAATACGTTCCTGCTTTTCTGCAAGGGTTATCAGGTCTTTGCAATCTTCAAGGTTCAGGCACATTGGTTTTTCGAGAAGCAAATGCTTTCCCGCAGAGAGGACAGCAGAGGCAACTTCATGATGGACATTGCTTGGTAAAGCAATGCTGACCACGTCAACGTCATCATTTTTTAAAAGTTCGTGGTAATCCTGATAGACATTTGCATCCGGGTAATCTGTTTTTGCTTTGTTGCAGGTTTTTTCAGATTGGGCTGCAATCGCTACCAGTTCTGCATCTTGAGTTTTTGCAATCGCACCTGCGTGACAGCTACCCCATGCTCCGTAACCAATTAATCCGAATCGTACTGTTGATGATGCCATATGTTCCGTGTCTGTTCTAGATTTAAAATTGTTATTGAGAATTCAATAGATGTTTGATATCAGGTGATTTCAAACCCTTTTCTTTGTTCGCGAGAAAGCCAGCTGTTTGCTTCTAAGTCGTTGATGATTTGTTCCTGCTTTGCATCCCAGTTGAGTTTTCTGCCAAGTCGCAAAGCAATATTTGCAAGATGACAAGTCGTTAATGTTCGGTGATGGGTAAAGACATCAGAAACGGGTGTTTTTCGATTGTTCATACATTCAAAGAAGTTCCCCATATGGCTGCCCGGTTTGCTACCACCATAGAGTTCGAAAAGTTCTTCTTCAGAAATGGGATTGTTTTTCAATTCTTCAACCGGTTTGCCGACTAGTTTACGACGGTTGACAAAAAATCGTCCTTTTTCACCCTCAAAGAGGATGCCATTATTTTTACTGTTGATTTCCATAACGATATTGTTTGGAAATTGACAGATGACTTCAAAATCAACCGGCATATTGTAGGTGTCCGTCCGGGTTGGAAAACCATTTTTCATCGGCTGGGGAAAGGTTGCTGTTCCTTCAATGCTCAAAGGACCAGTTTGATCCATGCCAATTGCCCACTGAGCAATGTCGACATGATGGGCTCCCCAATCGGTCAGTTTTCCGCCTGAATATTCGTGCCACCATCGGAACCGCCAGTGGCTACGTTCTTTAATGTAGGGAACTTTTGGAGCTTGTCCCAACCAGAGATCCCAATTCAAGTTTGAAGGAGGTTGTTCAGTTTTGAACGGACCACCAGTTAATCCTTTATCGAGCCCAATCGTTATTTTCTTTACTTTGCCAATTCTGCCCGATTGGACAAGTGCTACTGCTTTGAGAAATCGCCCCTCGTTTTCACTTCTTTGTTGCGTGCCGACCTGAAAAGCGGTTTTGGTCTCATTCACCACCTTGCAGATATTCTTTCCTTCATCAATTGTCAAGGTGAGTGGTTTCTCGCAGTAGATATCTTTTCCTTCACGCATTGCTTCAATAGCAATTTTTGTATGCCAATGGTCAGGAGTGGCAATAAGGACGGCATCAATATCTTTTCGCTTAATTATATTTTCGTAATTTTCGTAAAGCTTTGCTTTATTTTTTGTGAGGAAATGCGAGCTGTATTCAGCAGCAACACGGTCCACATCACAAATAGCGACGATATCAAAAAAACTTTTGGCCTGTCTTCCAATTTCAATGCCTCGACCATGCCGTTTTACATCAGGTAACCATCCGGTTCCGATGAGCGCAACATTAGGGCGACTGTTTTTAAGAATCGGTTTTTCTGCAGCTGAAGAACTTGTTCCAGCATACAATGAAAGCCCTAATCCTCCTGCAAGAAAGTTTGAACTATTCTTAATGAATTCTCGTCGTGTCGAATGTCTGTTTTTCATATTGAATTCCAGATGAATAATTTGGGATGATATATTTATCCTAAATCGTGAATTGTTAAAGAGCAAGGCAGATGAGAATGCCAATAACAGATATAAATATTAAAATTCCATCAACATTATAAGTTAGGCTATTGATCTTTTATCTGAGAAAGTTTTACATGGAGTCTCATCGAAAATATAATTTATACAGGTTTGGAATATGAACGAAACGATTGGTTTAAAAAGTGGCAGCAAAATTCCTTCCATTGGAATGGGACTTTGGAAAGTTAGCAATGAAGAAGTGCCCCAGGTTGTTGTTAATGCAGCGGAATGCGGATATCGACATTTTGATTCTGCTTGTGATTACGGAAATGAAGAAAGTGTCGGACTTGGATTGCAGGAAGTATTCAATTCCGGGATCTGTTCAAGGGAAGACCTTTGGATTACTTCAAAATTATGGAATACCTATCATCAGGCTGAACATGTTAAGCCTGCATTGAAAAAAACATTACACGATTTGAAACTTGATTATCTCGA
This sequence comes from Planctomycetota bacterium, assembly GCA_024277145.1. Taxonomy (GTDB): domain Bacteria; phylum Planctomycetota; class Planctomycetia; order Planctomycetales; family Planctomycetaceae; genus JAJRVU01. The sequence goes on along the minus strand of JAJRVU010000146.1, from coordinate 28,739 downwards.
TTTATATCTCATCCATTTTCCGATCTCTCAGAAGTATGTTCCTATTGAAGAACGATATCCTCCTGAATGGTTTTTTGATCCCGATGCAGAAAATCCAAAAATTGAACTGGAACAGGTTCCTGTCAATGAAACCTGGCAGGCAATGGAAGAACTGGTTAAAGAAGGGCTTGTTAAAGAGATTGGAGTTTGTAATTTTGGTTGTTCGTTGTTGCGTGATTTAATGGCGAACGCAACGATTCCCCCCGCAGTTTTACAGGTTGAATTGCATCCTTATTTAACCCAGGAAAAATTGCTCAGGTTTTGTCGCGAATCGGGAATTACAGTGACAGGGTTTTCTCCATTGGGGGCATTATCTTATTTTTCAATTGGGATGGCAGAGAAAAATGAATCCATAATTGAACAAAGCATCGTGAAAGAAATTGCAGAACGTCATCAGAGAACGCCCGCTCAGATCGTTTTAAGATGGGGGATTCAACGTGGAACAGCGATTGTTCCAAAAACTGTCAATATAGATCGCATGAAAGAAAACCTTGCCATTTATGAATTTGAACTCGCTCAGGAAGATATGGCAGCGCTAAGTGGTTTAAATCAGAATAGACGGTTTAACGATCCGGGTGATTTTTGTGAAGCTGCCTTTAATACTTTTATGCCTATCTACGAATAAATCAAAAGTCGAATAAATCAAAAGTCTTATTATTCAAGGAATAAAATCATGTTATCTGACTCCGATCAATCAGTCGATTTTTCTGTTGTCTCCGTTCCGAATCAACAAACTCATGGCGATTCTGTTTTTCCTTATGCTATTGTTTGCAATGACGAAAATATTGAATTGAGTTCTTACACCAATTGGATTGAAGAAAATTCTGAAGAACTTCAAGAGTTTGCGAACAAACATGGTGCTGTTCTTTTTCGCGGGTTCCCTTTAAAGTCTGCAGAAGATTTTGATGCTTTCGTTACTCCTTTTGGGCTTCCCAATTTTTCATACAGCAATTAACTTTCTAATGCAGTTCGTGTTAATAAAACAGAACGGGTTTTTACTGCCAATGAAGCTCCTTCACATGTGAAAATTCTATTTCATCATGAAATGGCTCAAACACCATTCTATCCTCGTACACTTTTCTTCTTTTGTGAAGTGGCTCCGGATAAAGGTGGGGCAACTTCGGTTTGCAGGTCTGATGTTCTCTATGAGATGGCTGTTAATGAATGTCCGGACTTCATTAACAGTTGTGAAGAACTTGGTTTCAAGTATTCTAACGTCATGCCCGGGAATGATGACCCTGATTCAGGAATGGGGCGTAGCTGGATGAGCACTCTTGGGGTTACATCCAAAGAAGCTGCGGAAGATAAGTTAAAAGAGTTGAATTATTCCTGGGAATGGCTGGATGATGACTGTCTTCGTGTGACAACGCCGGTTTTACCTGCAGTGCATGAAGTTGGTCCGAATCGTAAGGTCCTGTTCAACCAGCTCATCGCAGCATTTTGTGGATGGAAAGATAGTCGAAATGATCCTTCCGAAGCGATTCGTCATGGCGATGATTCCAAACTGGATGTTGATGCAGTCATGAAAATTGTTGAAATGGCCGAAGAGCTAACTTTTAATGTCGAGTGGCAGGTTGGTGATGTTGTTTTAGTTGATAATGCCATTATTATGCATGGTCGTCAGCCTTTTGAAGGAACCAGAAAAGTTCTTGCATCATTTGCTACCGTTGAATCACATTCCTTTGTGAGTTAAGAATTTGTTGATGTGAACACCTCTTTAAAATTTGATGGCTTATAAAATATAAACGAAGGTATTCTCCATGCAGGAGCCTGAATCAAACGAAAATCCTGAAGCCAATATTCCAGATGATTCTCTCCCATGGTATCACGGAGTCACTCGCTACCAGTGGATGGTACTAATTATTGCCTCTGCAGGTTGGGTGTTTGATGTTTATGAAGGGCAGATTTTCAATATCACTCGTGGAGAAATGCTTAAAGAAATATTGGGAACCGACGAAGGGGTCAAGCAGTACGGTGACATGTTTCTGGGGATCTTTCTTCTTGGGGGCACTATTGGTGGCTTGGGTTTTGGGTCTTTGGCTGATCGTTATGGACGACGGCCGATTATGGTTATTACGATTTTAATCTATTCGGTTTTTTCCGGATTAACTTATTTCGCAGAAAATTTATGGCAGGTGGCCGTCCTGCGTTTTCTTGTCGCGATGGGTGTTGGTGGCGAATGGGCAGTTGCAGCGAGCCTGGTTGCGGAAATCTTTCCTGCGCGAGCCCGAGCCCATGCTTCCGGGATATTTCATGCTTCGAGTGTTCTTGGTACATGGATGGCTGCAATCGTTGGAATTCTGGTTGCGACGCAATGGAGGTATGCTTATCTGGTGGGAATATTGCCTGCTCTTTTAATTCTGTGGGTGAGAGCCAGCGTTAAAGAACCGGAGCAATGGCAGAAGAAAAAAGATCAGAATGATGGAACCCCGATGGGAAGTTTCAGGGATCTGTTATTGAATCCTCGATGGAGAAAACATGCTTTACTTGGAATGTTACTTGCGGCTGTCGGCTTGGGAACATTCTGGTCAGTGACTGTTGCAGGTCAAAACCTTGCTCAGAAAATGTTGACGAATGCAAATGCAAATCCATTAGAGACTCAGAAGTGGTCAAAAATCGCCTATGGTATCATCCAGACAACCGGAGGAGGAATTGGCTTGCTTTCTTTTGGTCCATTGTGTGCTCGCTTTGGGCGACGATTTACTTTTATCTTTTTTCACGTGATGGCGTTGGTCATTGTTCCTGTCACCTGTTTTGTTCCTGAAACATTTCAACAGCTTCTTTTCTTGTTACCGGTGTTTGGCTTTTTTACTTTGGGGATGCATGCAGGATATGCAATTTATTTTCCGGAATTATTTCCAACTCATCTCAGGGCAACCGGAACCAGCTTCTGTTTTAACGGAGGACGAATCCTTGCTGTCCCGGTGCTCTTTTTTTCCGGGTGGTTAAAATCAAAAGAAGGAATGGACATTTCCCTCGCGGTGACCGGGTTATCTGCTCTGTTTATTCTAGGGGTTATTGTAATGTCGATGCTTCCTGAAACTCGGAATAAAGAACTGATTGATTAGTCGATTGATTAAAACTAAAACAGCTTAAACTAAATAATACAGTAGATTCATAGTCTAATAATTCTCAGAAAATATGCTTCTGGAAATAATATAATCGGCGTGTTAGTTGATTTTGACACCAATGGCAACTAAAGTGTTTGTAGGAATGGTCTCATTTACGAAATAAAAAAACAATTGATTAAACATGAAATCAGGAGACGATGATGAATCAAGAAACAAATCACACTCAAAAAAATCAAGTTGATGCATCCAGCCAGCCAAGAAGGAATTTTATCAAAACTTCCACAGCTCTTGCAGGTGGGGCAATGCTGGTTCCGCAGTTCGTATACGCTTCTGAAAAACCAAAAAAGAAACTTCGAATCGGAATTGTTGGCGGAAGATTCGGAACAAGTTTTCATTGGCATCAACATCCTGATTGTGAAGTGACTGCAGTCAGTGATCTCAGGCCGGAAAGAAAGAAACGGCTTCAAACTGTTTACCGTTGTGACAATGCATACAATTCTCTTGAGGAACTGGTTTACGATAAAAACATTGATGCTGTTGCTGTGTTCACAGATGCTCCGTTGCATGTTGACCATACCATTAAAGCGATGAATCAGGGAAAACATGTGATCTCTGCAGTTCCTGCTGCCTGTGGGAGTGTGGAAGAAGCGTTTGCATTGAAAGGAATCGTTGAGAAAACCGGCCTGACTTACATGATGGCAGAAACCAGTTATTATCAACAAGCAACCATCTCTGCAAGAAAGTTTTATGAAGAAAAAAAATTCGGCGATCTTTTTTACTGTGAATCAATGTATCAGCACGATGGTCTGGAATCACTTTTCTTCGAAAATGGGAAACCAACCTGGAGACACGGTTTCCCGCCTATGTGGTACCCGACTCACAGTACAGCTCATTTAATAAGTGTGACTGGCGAGAGATTAACGGAAGTTGCTTGCCACGGCTGGGGGGATGGTTCTGAATTGTTGAAAGGCAATCCACACGGAAATAATCCTTTCTGGAATGAGTCCGCAATGTTTAAAACAAATCGGGATCATGGTTTCCAAGTGAATGTCTGGTGGAAAGGGGCCCACAAAGGAGGAGAACGGGCGGAATGGATTGGTTCGAATATGAGCTTCTACGGGCATCACCCGAACGGGATGGGACCGGTCATTATCAGGAAAGGGAAGCAGACGGAAAAAGATGATGCAGGGTTTGTCAGGAATTTACCCAACTATGAAAAATACAAGCAACCGATGTGGTGGAAGACAGACATGCTTCCTAAGGAACTACGTTTCAATAGTGGCCACGAAGGTTCACATACTTTTCTGACGAATGAATTTGTTAATGCAATTAATGAAAACCGTCGGCCTGCAATTGATGTGTACGAAGCCCTTTCTTATACGGTGCCGGGTATCATTGCCCATGAATCTGCACTCAAAGGGGGTGCTTTATTGAAAATCCCTCAGTTTGATCGCCCCGCTAGTTGATCCAAACTTGATAACAATACTTTTAATCAGACCGTGGTTACGCTGACGTCAGTTTTTTCTGAAAATAATTGAATGAAATCTTCAAGATCTTTTTCTGATTCAAAAGCTCGGCGTGGAATGACCAATGCTGTTATTCCAGATGTATATAAAAAGAGGTAATCAGGTGTCATGATAAATTTTTTGAAGCTCGGCCAAAACAGAATTGATTGACTTTCTGGGTTTGCAACATGGATACCGTCATCTTCTAAAGAGAGTGACCACTTGTCAAAAAAAACTGAACTGTCACCTTCTTTCAAATACTTATTATAATATCTTCTTGTTTGAAATTTAGAAAACGGAATGAATATTATGAGGAACAATATTGGCGTTAAATAAAATACCCAATAAACCCTGGCAGCTATCATAAATTGCCGGCCATCTTTCATTGTAATTATTATTGCAAATAGAAGACAAGCAATAAATCCAAAAACAGTTGACCTGAAGTTTCGTTTTCGTGCTGTTGGAGAATTGTTGTTGTGATATCGATAATATGCAACTAAATCATTTCGAGTGAAGTCATAAGAAAATTTCATATTAAGTAGGCTTTCTTCAGTTTCAATCAGGCTTTACGGAAATTTCAAACATCACTTTTCAAGTACCCGTTCATAGTAACTATTTGCTGAAAAGAGTGCATGGAATAATAGGTAATACTTCTCAGTTATCTTGAATTGTTGGCGATATTTGAAGACTATTGTCTATTAGCTTGATTATAATTGAAATGATCATTCTCAATGAAATCGTAAATGATCTCATAGGTCTGAACTCATTATAAAAAAATAATAAGCCACGCTCTAATTAAACGGAATAAATAATGATGAATAAAAAAAGTCTGCGACCAGTCGTACTATCAGTCGGTGTGATCATTTTGTTAATGGCAGGAATGATTATTTCACCCATTGCACAAATTCAAGCTGATGAACCATCTGGCAATAAAAAGCAGGAAGGCAGTTTTCGAGCGGCTTGTGTGAAGGTGGATGTCACTCCCGAAAAGCCGCAATGGCTTCAAGGATATGCACCGCGGCAGTCTGTGGGCGTGCATGATAATATTTATCATCGCATTGTGGCGATGGACGATGGAAAAACGCAATTCTATCTTGTCTCTTCTGATTTTTGCACGATAGGCCCTTCGTTTTATGATGATATTTGTAAGCGATTGGAAAAAGAAACAGGAATCAAACCGGAGCAGTTCTGGTGGTCGCTCACTCACACTCATGCAGCACCTGAAGTCGGCCCAATGGGAGTTGCTAAACTATTTGTCAGTTCACTTGGCGATCGATTTTCTCACAAACCTAATACAGAGTACACAAAAAGGATTACAAATTTATTGATTCAAGGGATTAAGGATGCCCGTTCAAAATTGGAACCTGCCCGTTTGGGAGTAGGAACCGGAACATCCTATGCCAACATCAATCGGCGAGACAAAGCGGGAGACGGGAGAAGTATTTTGGGTGTGGATCCTGAAGGTCCGGTTGATCGGCAGATTGGCTTGATTCGTCTGGAAAGACCGGACGGTTCCCTGATTGGTTTAATCGCCAACTATGCAATTCATGGAACCGTACTTGGAAGTCGCAATAACTTGATCAGTGGAGATGTTCAGGGAATTGTTTCGGAATATGTCGAAAGTAAAGTCGGAGTGCCGATGTTGTTTATTAATGGCGCAGAAGGGGATGTCGCCCCGATTTACAGTGTTCGCGCTGATTTTGCCCACAGTCATCTCGGTGAGTTTCATTCTCTGCTAGGAAATAAAATTCTCGATGCAAATCAATCGATTAAAAGTACGACAAGCGATGTCACATTTTCATCCGATAAAATCTTCGTTGAAACACAACGAAAACTTGGTCTTGGCTGGCTCGAAGATATGTCAAATTATTCGCGTATCAACAATAAAGGAATTAAGCTTGTTCGAGTTCCCGCATACTCCCTGACAATTAATAACGAAACTGTACTCTGGGCTGCCCCGCTTGAATTGTTTGGAGAGATTGCCCTGAACGTCAGAAAGGCTTCTCCGTTTAAAAATACATTTTATTATGGGTTAACGAATGGCTCATTATTATATATGCCCACAAAGAAAGCATTTGCAGAAGGGGGTTACGAGCCGAGTGTTTCCGTTGTTACAGATCAGGCGGAAGAAGATTATACCACCGGCGTGATTCAACACATCAAGAAGCTGGCAACACAAAAATGATATTCAGATGTTCTTAAGCAAAAATTGTGTTCCATGAATTCTTAAAAACTGTTAAAAAAGAATAGTGGTTGACTGTTTCAGAGCAATTTAATTTATCTGGAAATGATTAATGCGAGTGGATTGTGATAAATGTGGAGCCTCAATTAAAGCAGAAGATATCAATATTCATCTAGGAATTGCAAAATGCAGCTATTGTGATTCTGTTGTGAATATTCTGAACAATGTCAAAGGAGAAGGAGTCCCGCAAGGTGGCGATACAACTCTCAAACCTGAAGTTTCCATGCCTGAGAAAATCACCCTGGAAAAACATGGAAACGATCTGTATATCGAATACAGTTGGATGAATCCAATGGTTTACTTTCTCCTTTTCTTCTGTATTGGATGGGATGCTTTTCTGATTTTCTGGTATTCAATGGCCTTCGGTGATAATGTCGATATCATCATGATTATTTTTCCAATAGCACATGTTGCGGTGGGAATCGGCCTGACTTATTTTGTGGTTGCCAGCTTTGTGAATAAAACCCACTTCACCATTCAGGATGGTTGGCTGTTTGTTCAGCATAAACCACTGCCGTGGAAAGGGAATTTATCTTTAGATGTCAAAGAGATTAAACAGATTTTCTGCAAGGAGAATATTTCTCAAAATAAAAATGGAACCTCGAGAAGTTATGATGTTCATTACGTGACACAGGGCAACATGAAGAAAAAACTAATTTCCGGGTTATCTAGCCCTGATCTGGCTTTGTATATCGAACAGGAACTCGAAAGGCATTTGAAGATTATGAATCAGGATGTTCATGGAGAAATGTCGGTTTGAAGTGCAAGGGAAGTCGGCGTTCGACTACATGAGCATGATATTTTAGACACTCTGCATGTCAGACAAGTTCGTTTTTTGGTTGTTCGGGTTTAACTATATATACTAATTGATAAAAATTACTCAGTCCACAAAAAAACGGCTACCTCAACATGTTAGTGAGATAGCCGTAGCAAAATTAAAGATATAACGCTTATTTTCGATCAAATGTAGAACTATCGAAATCTACTTTTTAAAATCGAGTCCCGGGTCATTGGCTCCGCTGGCAGTCAATTTAAAATTGAATTGATTCGGTGCAGACTGGGAAATATTTGCAACCATTGGATTCCCTTTACTGTCAACCAGCGTCAGGATATTTCCCCCCATTGTGTAAGTTCCTTTAAAGGAATCGGAAACATTCTGATTTTTGTATTCCCAGACATAGTTCCCATCAGGGTTCAACGTTAATGAGATTTTACCTTGTGCACCACGATCTGAAATCCAGGACCCGACGATTGCCTCTTTTGTAATTGATGGTTTGGATACTGCAGAACCGAGTGAAGATTCCCCTACGACCTGCGGAACAGGGGGCTTGTCATTTTGAGGAGCTTCTTTTTCAGGTTCGAAAGTTGCGATCAGTTTTTTTGCAAGTTGATCATCAGGTGTAATTGACAGAACCACTCGGAGTTCTTTGACTGCATATTCAATATGTCCACAGGTGATATAATGATACGCAAGCAGGAATCTTGAAGCAGGGTCTTTCTTATTCTCCCTGCAATAGTTTTCCAATGTGCGAAGTTGTTGGGTGTAAACGGCAGTTGAAGAATACAAGCTGCTCATCGTTTTCCAATCCCAACCGGGACCAATAGAAAGTAAAGAGTAGATTGCAGAGGCTGATTCTGTGTAATTCCCCATCGAAAAAAGAACCAGAGCACGGAATTCATGGATAGATGCATCATTAGGGATTGCTTTTAATGCGCTGTTTGTCAGTTCTAAAGCTTTCGGATAATTTCCATTTTTGAATTCAGCAATCGCAATATCAAATTCATTCATTCCCCCGCCGGTATCGTCAGTTGTCAAAGATGGATCAATAGGGACGGAGTAATTGACAGCAGGAACTTCTTCGACAACAGATGATTCAGCATAATAAGGATTGGAATAAGAATAGTAACCAGAACTATAAATTCGTGTTCCTACACTCCATGCACCCCAGATTCCTACTCCGACAGCAACCGGGTGATGGTTTAGATTATTCCAGTTTCCGTGGTGCCAGTTATCGTGTTGATGGTTGTAATGTTGGTTGTTATTCCATGAATTATTGGCGTGGTTATATTTATTATTATTCCCAGTGTAATTTTTGTTGCTGAAATTTTTATTGCTGTAATTCTTGTTATTGAAATTATTATTGTTTCGGTTTCCGTTGTTGTTTCTGGTTCCACTGCCAGACTGATTAAATCTGTTGTTTCCAGATGAAGAATTATTAGACCCACGGTTATTGAAGTTGCGGCTATTCGAATTACTGCGTTGTTTGTTCGAATTACTGCGTTGTTTGTTCGAATTACTGCGGCCTGAAGAATTCGAGCGGTTACTTGATGAACTCCTTCCACCGGAACGACCGCCTCCTTTTCTGCCACCACGAGCATGGGAATTATCTAACACTAACAATAACGCTAATGTTATCACGATAGAAAATAGTGAGAACTTTTTCATTGATTCAACTCCACCTTAAAAATCGATACTGGAAAATCGATATGGGTAAAAATATATCATGAGTCATATTACACGGTTTTAATTTATATGACGAGGATCAAGTTTGGAAAGTTCCCTTCTCTTCGTATCAATATCAGGAATACGAAAAGTTTGGATCATGTGCGCGAAGCCCTTCCAACTTTTTATAACTCTAATCCACTGAGTCGCTTCAGGCGGTGAAATAATAGATATCGAGATGAGAAATCGAGAAGAAACGAGGCGGTATAAATATTTTCAAAATAAAACGTATGACGAGAAAAGCCATTCTTTAATTACCTCTCTATCCTAATTGGTAAGGTTAGTTACCATTTCAGCCAGAGGATCTAATAACTGATTCACCAGTTTTCCCATTCCATATAACCGTCAGGTGGAAATCATACTCTCTGGAACCGGGAACGGTTTCAAAGCTTTGGGTGAAAAAGAATATGGAAAGAGGTTAATCACCTCTAAGTTATTCCAGAACTTTTTCTCCATTCATCCGCAAGGAATCCGTACAGCTTAAGATCTTCGTATCGGTCCGAAACATTAATATGTTTTCGTAACATTCCTTCATGCGTCATTCCCAGTTTTTTCATCACTCGCCCGGAGGCAGGATTACGAGAGAGAAAGTGAGCGTATATTCGATTGAGTTCCAGTTCTGAAAATCCGAATTCAAGAACAGCTTTTGCAGCTTCCGTGCAGAACCCTTGATTCCAGAAGGGGACTCCAACCCAATATCCCAATTCCGCATGATTATGACGGGAAGAAATAATCAAACCAATTGCGCCCATAAGTTCCCCCGTCTCAGCCATTGTGATCGCAAAGTTACATAACTCACCAGACTCGAACTTTGATTGATGGGTGGAAATCCATTCTTCCGCCATCCCATCTTCATAGGGATGAGGAACGTTGAGTGTTGTTTCTGCAACCGCTTTTTCACCAGCTAAACGTTGAACATCCTTTGCATCGGACAGTTCAAAGGGACGCAGTATAAGTCTTTCTGTATTGAGTTGTGGAAGGTGTTTTGATTCTGGCATGTCTGCTTGACGTATTCCTCTGTTTTTTCTATTGCTGTTGAAAGAGAATTTTAATCCATTAATTTCTCAGAGAATATTTGATCGATATATTGACCGTTGATAAATGCATGATTAGCTGCTGTTCCGATGATTCGGAATCCCTGGCTTTGGTAGAATGATAAAGCTTGTCCGTTATCGCCTCTGATTGAAGCCATTAATTTTCGATATCCCAATTCTTTTGCTTCTTTAAATGTGACTTTGCTAAGACTTTTTCCAATTCCCTTTCTCTGTGCCGTCAATGAAACAAAGGTTGCAATTTCTCCAATATGGCTGTGAGTCTTTCCTTCTGAGGTAATGGGTTGGACATCTTGAATCCCCAACACTTCTTGGCTTTCGTTTGAAACAGCTACATGAAACAAACCACGTTTGGAAAAGTTACGGATAAAAGTAACCTGATCACTGACAGAGAGAGGTTCGTCCAATGTTGTATATGTTCCAGCGATGATGATAGGGTTCAATAAATCAACAATGATTTGGCATCTTCTACTTTGACTGCTCTTATCGAAAATTCTTCACTTTCTACGGAATTCACGTTACAAAACTTTCTTGTACAAAAATGGTACCTTATTCAAAACGTGGAATTATTTTATGGAAAGTTAAACTCCCACAGCTTTTCGTCCTGCATCGGTCATCCGATGAATGGACCACGGAGGATTCCAGGTGAATTCCACAACCACATTATTAACACCCGGAATTTCAAGCACCCGTTCCTGAATTCCATTTTCAACCCGGCCACCTCCCTGAGTGACAAGGAATTCATATTTAGGTCGTCCGCGATGAGGCATTGTCACCAGAACCGTGACCACTCCTGCATGAACACGGACATCGTAAATGTATCCCAGATCAACAACATTGGTTTTGGCAGTATAAAGTTGATCATCCCTGACTTCTCGCAGTTTTTTCCAGATCGCTGATTTTAAAGGTGTGTTCTCAGGTGTTTCGCCCGGTTGAGAAAGCGTTCCTGCTTGCTGAGGTTTTCTGAGATGGGGAAGAAACTCTCTTACTTGAACTGAAACCGGATTCATCATTTGATGCCTGAGTGTTTCGATGACAGAACCAGCATTATTTTCAGGATATGCAGACATCAGGTAAGCATTTTTCTGGGAAAAAGAAGTTCCTTCTTTCAGGTTTGTATTTTTGTCTACCGGGTATCTGCTCCAAAGCTGTCCATGTCCGTCATAGTGGAGTGTTGGTGCACCACCATGAGTAAGAGAATCGTAATTCTCAGCAGTGTGATCCAATCTTAACGCAATAAATGCATCCTTGCTGACGGGATGTTTAAAACCAACCGCCCAGATTTCTTTAGTCTGTTCTGATGGGACAGGACCTTCGTGTAATTTTCCGAACTTGTCCATCCAGACCATTTCAGAAAAAGAGTAGCCGGAGAAAACCCATTCATCATCCCTCATTGCAGCAATCGAAACATCCTTGATTACATCAAACTGGCTCTCCTTATAGAAAAATGGAAGGCCCGAATAGAATGAATAAGTGACATCCATATGTATTCGACTTGGCGTAAAAAGGGGATGGAGCGGACTATGAGGAAATCCCCATCTTCTTGTTTGAACCATGATTGGTCCTTGAATGATTTCGTAATTGGGACATTCCGACCAGCAACGCATTCGAAATTTTTGGAACTGTCCTTCATCAACATAATCATGACCCCAATCAATGCCGGGAGGTTCGCCATGCCCTTTTCCCCCAGCATACAATTCCAGGCTGTGCTGTCGTTTATATATCAATCGTTCCATTTGACCGTTTTGTGGGGACAGAAGTGCATCGTAATGTTCATTAGAAACTGTGATTCCACAACCTTCACCAGTTGTCTTTAAATTTGTTTCATAACAGGGGCGTTCTGCATTCTCGTTCCCATAAAAAATCAGAAAGATTTCATTTCCATGTGCAGCAATATCCGTTTGAATTAAAATATTGCAATGAATCTGGTTTTTATCGCGAGTCTCTCCATAAATTTGTGATGGAATTTCTATTGGTGATTCTGTTATTGGATCAAAACGGGCGACACGAATTTCTCGTTGAGGATCTGTTATCTGGTCAATTAAAAAACTGTCGCTAATTTCAACTGTTTCCTGTTTTCTATCGATGCCTGCCGTTTCATGAATATCAACCATTTTGAACCAGTTCCAACCGTAAGACCATTTTCGCCAGGCGGTGGGGAGTTCTTTTGTGCTTTTAAAATGTTGCCCACCCAGAATGGCTTTTGGATTTGGATCACTTGATTGCCGATCAAATGAAAGCGTGTCTTTGAGTGATTCAGCAAGGGACATGCCTAGATCAGGATTATTTGATCTTAAAGCTTTTTCAATTAGCTTTAATTTCTCTAGTGCACTGTCTGTTCGGCCTGAATTTGTATTGTACGCCATGATTTTACGAATCCTATTGATATAGATTGACTTTCCAATAATCAGGATACGTAATTTTAGACAGGAAGGAAACTGAAAGCGAATATTTTCTGAACCGTCACGCAGCTTTCGTGAGGTTTGACTGAAGATAGTTTGCTTTGAATTGAAGTTCTTTTAGAATTTCTTCTTCCACTTGGGATGATTGCATGGACTTGAAAAAATTATCGTAATTCTTTTGATACGATTTCAATTTTCTTCCTTTGTGAACCCCTTCACAATCAATTAACCAGACATCCCAGAAATTTTTCTCATTCCAGACGGGGTAGAAATGTTTACTCGAAGCACCGCGCCAGGCAAAACCGGCTGAATGAATGGTTTGAATTGTTTCAAGCATTTTATCGATGAGTAACGATTTCTGGAATCGAGGAAGTTCACTCCACGTTCCGTTTGCTACGAGTTCATGAAAAGAACAGGGGGCGGGAACTTCTTTCAAAATGATGGCTGAACGATGGATATATTTTCCTTCTGAAAACAAAGCCATCCGTTCCGCTGCGTTGATTCCTAAATCAGTGATAGTTTTTAACCCGTTCCATTCTCGATCTGCAAGGGGTTGAAATACTTGTCCTGATTTGAGGTCGGTCATTCTCGGCCAGAGTCGTCGTCGTCCCCAAAATAATTTTAGAAAAAGTTTACAGGGGTGTCCGGTTTCGTCTTCAATTTCAATGGACTTAACACATCGGCCTTTATGCCTGTCGTAAGATGTATCGCCTGCAGAAAAAATGGAATCCAGATCTGCAAGACGATTCTTCGTAAGCAGACTTTTGATTGCTTCGGATTGAAAGACTGATTTCATTAGTATGTTAACCTGGTGATCAGGCCTATGTTATGGGGCTTTGTTTGATAAGTATTGGGGTCGGTAGCTTAGTGAGAATGGTTGATTGAGGGTATAGCAATTTGATCCTGAAGCTATTAATTCCCTCTGATATACGTGACTAGAAAACATCTAGTATTCGTAGTTTGCCTAATTTAAGCGGTTTTGGCCTTGGTAAAAGAGGTCTGGACCAAAAATGCAATTTCCTGTTAAATTTCGCCACAAGTTAATCGTTACTAAGAGGTTCGGATTAGAACCTTATGACTTTCTGAATGAATCAATTGACAAGATATTTATCAAACTAAATTAGGCTGTTCTCTCAATGTCACCGAAAATTAAAAGTTCTGATGGCGAAATCAAATCGGTAAATAATTTTTTACGGGTTCTTCCTCATGTTTGGCCATATCGCCGAAAAGTTTTTCTCTCTATGTTTTTTGCTCTGGTTGTTGCTTTATTCTGGGCGTTGAACATATCTATGACTTTTTTGGTGGTCAAAGTATTCCTGGAAGGACAGAGTATTGAAAATTATGTACAGACGGAAATTGATGAATCTAAAAAAGCTGTTGAGAATTACTCTGCCAAGGTAAAAGTTCGACAAGATAATATTAACAAGCTTGAATTGGAAAACGAACCGGATACCAGTTCAAGATATGTCGAGCAAGTGAAAGAGCGTTCCAAATATCAAACTAAACTTGATACTGCCTCAAGCAAATTGAATACGATGATGTCAATCCGACTGCATGTGCTCCCCTGGATTCCACGTGACCGATTTGACACACTGGTTTGTATTTTCCTTTTACTGGTCGTTGCAACTATTGGGAAAGGAGTATGTACCTATTCTCAAGATGTCCTTGTCGGGAGTGTTGTGGAATTAACCACTATGAGCATCCGAAAAGAGTGTTTCCGTAAATGTTTAGCTTTGGATTTTCAGAGCCTTAAACAAAAAGGAACCGCTGATATCATGAGTCGCTTCACCAATGACATTCAAGTATTGGGTGGTGGCTTGCGCCTTCTTGGTGGTAAAGTTGTTCGTGAACCTTTAAAAGCAATTGCCTGTATCTCAATGGCATTTTATGTCAGTTGGCAGTTAACACTGCTTTCCATGGTTTTTGCCCCCGTTGTTGGCCTGTTCTTTTATCGAATAGGGAAAAATCTGAAGCAGGCAAGTAAACGTGTTATGGAAAGCATGTCTCTTATTTATAAAACACTGGAAGAAACTTTTGATTCATTCAAAGTGGTCACTGCATTTAATGGTGGCCGAAAACAGAGAGTACGATTCCATAAAGAGAACAAAGCTTATTTTAAGAAAGCTTTGAAGATCGTCAAAATTGATGCTTTAACCAGCCCAACCACTGAAATTCTGGGTATCTTTGCAACATTCGTTGGTCTATTGCCAGGGGCTTATCTTGTTTTAAGAGAAACAACAACCATCTGGGGCGTAACGTTATCTCCCACCCCTCTGCATATTGCAGACCTCTCGTTGCTTTATGCAGCTTTAGCTGGAATAATTGATCCTGCAAGAAAACTTTCCACGACATATGCTAAAATCAAACGCGCTACCGCAGCAGCTGATCGGGTTTATGAATTAATTGATATTCAAACATTGGTCAAGGAGCCTGAAACACCTCGGAAAATGCCCAGACTTTCCAAAGAAATTGAATTTTCAAATATCTCATTCAGGTATGCATCATTTAATGAGAGTGATGCGTTAAGGCCTCCTGCACTAAAAAACATTAACCTGAAAATTGAAGCGGGTGAAGTCATTGCAGTTGTGGGTGAAAATGGTTCCGGGAAATCCACTTTGGTAAACTTGATTCCTCGATTTTATGACCCATCTGATGGGACGGTTCATATTGATGGTGTGGAATTGAGAGAAGCCAAGCTGGAGGATCTTCGGAGCCAGGTTGGAGTAGTGACGCAGGAAACATTGCTTTTTGATCAATCGATTCGTGAAAACATTGGCTATGGGATGCCGGGGGCAACGAAAGAAGAAATCCTTTCTGCTTCCATACAGGCACATGTCACTCAATTTGTCGAAGAATTACCTGACGGCTTTGAAACTTCAGTCGGTGATAAAGGACAAAAACTTTCAGGAGGTCAAAGACAACGAATCGCACTTGCTCGGGCAATTTTGAGAGATCCATCCATCCTGATTCTTGATGAAGCAACTTCTGCAATTGATACTCTCAGTGAAAAATTGATTCATGAGGCATTAAAGACTTTTGTCAAAGGAAGAACAACTTTCATTATTACCCATTCGATTGACCAGGGGCTTCTCGACATCATTTCAAGAATAGTCGTTATGGAACAGGGAGAAGTGATAGCAACAGGCACACATGAAGAATTAATTCAAAGCTGCTTCCTCTATCAAAGGCTATTCTCTCACCAGAATAAAACGGGAACCATATCTCTTGATGACCCTTCTCAAACAGGAGAAGACGATAATATGGACAACGAAAGAAAAACTGCTGGTTAAGCTCGATTTCCATAATAATTGAGACCTCATTCAAATAAAGACTTCTGGAGATTTCTTCAGGAGTCTTTTTTTATGTGAAAAATTCTTGACAAATAAGACGTAATGTCTATGATGTGAGACGTGACGTCTATCTAATTGATGTTTTGATGTCACGAATAATAGAAGTTTTATTTCCGCCAGAAGCTTTAATTCCGCCAGAAGTTTATGTTCTGGGTAATTATTAAAGTGAAAAATGCATTATATAAGGAGAAGGAAATGCCTGAAACACATGTGACTGATGCATAGTTGGCGATCTTAAAACTGCTTTGGTGTCATGAACAAATGACCGTCAGGCAATTGACAGACAATCTTTATCCTGCAGGATCGAATTCTGATATTGCCACGGTTCAAAAACTGATCCAACGTCTGGAAAAGAAAAAACTGGTTAAAAGGGATCGGTCGACTCACGCACATTTATTTGTTGCGTTGATCACACAGAATGAATTTGCAGGGGAACAACTTGCAGCGATGGCGGATAAGCTTTCTGATGGATCGATGGCTCCTTTGCTGATTCATTTAGTAGAGAAGAAAAAAATCACGAAAAAAGAACAAGCGGAAATTCGTCAACTTCTGAATCGTCACAAATAAATAATGAGCAAATTCTCTGTCGGAGATGTCGGTTATGTATGAACAATTTATTTTTGCTGCTTTGACTAATGCCTTTTTGGGGACAATGCTTGCAATCTCTGCCTGGGGAATCTATAGGCTTACAAAAAATAGCCAGATGGCATCCATCTTGTGGATCGCCGTCTTTTTAAAGTTTATCACACCCCCATTTGTAGAACTCCCTTTGCTTCCAGTGAGTCAAACAGTTACCCAGGTTGAAACCACCGTTACAAATCAAGCTGAAACGAATATTCAAGCAGAGTCTAGTACTGGAATAAATATTGATGCTGAAATTAGCAATAATTCTGGGTTGTATGAGTCACTGATTTCAGAACGGGATTCAGAAGAATCTGAGTTAGTGGGCGACATTACAATCAATCAAAATGAAATCATTAACGAGCAATTGGACTCAGTAGAGATTGATACACCAGAATTTGCAGCCATTCCTGTAATTCATAAAAAATCAGATTTGAAAATTCCGGATATAAAATTCTCAATTTCAGGATTGTTCACTCCATTCAATATTTTTGTCGTGTGGATTTCAGGAAGTCTGATTACTTTTTTTGTCATGATCTGGCGAGGAAGAAAATTTGAGAATCTTATCAAGAAAATGAAAGGGGAAGATCATTCCCTGCAACAATTGGCTGATCAAATTGCGCAGAAAATGGGAATGAAACACGCACCTGTTGTTCGTGTTTTGGATGCATCGATTACTCCCATGATTTGGGCATTTGGATTGAAACCGCTTATCCTGATTCCTGCTCAACTTTACTCAGAAGCTTCTCAAGAAAAACAATCCATGATACTGGCTCATGAATTGGCCCATATTAAAAGAAAAGATCATCTGTTCCGCTGGGTGGAATTGGCTGTTTTGGTTCTGTTCTGGTGGTTCCCGGTCATTCGGTGGATACGAAAAGAATGGCACACAATTCAGGAAGAATGTTGTGATGCCTGGGTCATTCGGCTGTTTCCCAAAAATCGAGTTGATTATGGCGAAGTATTATTGGAGGCTGCTGCGTTTCTTCAACAGAAACCGGCTCCCGTTTGGGCAAGTGAATTAGGAACAAAGAATTCTTTAAAAGAACGGATTGAAATAATGCTGGAAAGAAAAAATGTGACACCACTTACTCGATCAATGAAATATTCCATGCTGTTAATTCTGGGACCCTTATTAGCACTTTCCATAGGACAGGTTCAGAAAAAACCGAATGATGAAGTTGATAAAGAGGCGAGTAAGCCAGAAATCTCTGTTGTTAATCCTGTTGAGAATTCACCAGAAACCGTTATTGAAAAATCTCAGGAGCCAATTACTGAATCAGATGGTAATAGTCAAACCGAAGAAAGCGAAACGGAGAAACAAAAATCAAAACGTTTAGCCAAATATTTAATTGATGGTTGGCTCGCAGAACGAAAGAAAATTAGAAAGGGTCAATTCAAAATTATCCATGAGGTTGAACTAGGCAGATCCGCTGAATCAATCACCACAAGTCGAATGACAGATCAATGCCTTATTACATTTGATAGTGATAAGGATATTATAGCTCTTGTTGAAAAACAAATTCATCTATCACACAATGAGAAAAGTCGAAGGGGAAAAGAGTTAAAGCATTTCTTGATGAAAAGGCCGGATGATTATTATCGATGGTCTACAAGTTCTGATATCTTTTCCATATTAAGACCCAGCTACAGGCAGCCTCCCGTATTTCAGGTTGGTGAAAATAAATCACTCACTGATATTAATCTCTTGATCTCATATGAGGTGCCTCCTGATCATATTCGGATATTTCATTCTTCCAGTTTAGCCAAATCACTTGGTAAAGGACGTTATGTCCTGGTGCATAATAAAAAATCCATTAATAAAGGTTCTTCAAATGTGACAAAAACTGACATGTTAATAATCAATGAAAATAAAGGATTTTCAATTGAACGACGACTAATAAGTTTTGTTAAGAATCATGTGAAGCAAACACCTCATGATATAATTAATATTAAATGGAAACAGGTTAATAATACCTGGGTTCCTGTGGATGTGAAATATGTAAATCTGATTGATCAGATTTCTGGCAGAATAAGTTACAAATGGAATAGCGTGAATAAAATATTAAGAAAAGAGTTTTATGAAAAGCCTGCCTCAGTTACTCCTTCTAATGTTGATTTCGAGATTATCACTACAAAGTCAGGAGGCAAAGTACAAACATCTGGAGTAGTAATGAAGGATATGCTATTCAAAAAGGGAATCGGTCACCAATTTTATGAGAATCTCGCTTCCAACAAAGATGTAGGTAAAATATTCGTAGATGGAAGAGAATACCGAGTTAGAACATCCTTACCAAGATATTTTAATACGGCTAATTCACAAGTCGATAAATTCAGTAATGACCCGCTTGTTGAAAACTTGCAGCATAAAGACAAAAAGATTCGTGATGAATTTACTTCAAAACTGAAAAAACATTTGAGACAAAGTCCGGAGACTAAAGTTACCGATAAAATTCTGGAAAATCTATTGAAGGTACTAAACCATGAAAAGCCGGAAATTCGACTACTTGCTGCTGATATTCTGGGGGAATACATAAGTAATAAAAAAATAACGAATACTACTTTTCGTACGAGAAGTAAAATTCACCGGGATATCCTTGATGCAATGATTGTTAAAATGAATCAAGATTCCGAACCAATGATGAAATACGTGGTTGCGTCTCATTTGAAAGTGATTGAGTTACGTGCCTGCTCCAGGAAAATGCTGGATGTTTTTTATCACAGTGAAGGAA
The DNA here is from genome assembly GCA_024277145.1 of Planctomycetota bacterium. GTDB lineage: Bacteria > Planctomycetota > Planctomycetia > Planctomycetales > Planctomycetaceae > JAJRVU01. The sequence goes on along the minus strand of JAJRVU010000146.1, from coordinate 9,222 downwards.
TTGATCAGTATTACAGTCTTGGTTTAATGCAATCAATGTTGGCTCCATGGGATTTGGTTCGGAATGAACTTATTTCTGCCAGCCGAAGAAATGACAAAGAAGGAGAGAACTACTGGAATAAACTTGCGATGAAATTAGTGACTCTCGCAAGTAAAAAGAAAATTACTGATAAAGAATACCAGGCTGCTTTTCAATTCTGTGCAAATGGTTCCAAAAATGGATTAGTCAATATTAAAAATGATAATGAGAGAGTGAACTATTTCAGGCAGGAAATTACAGAAATTATGATTCTTGCATTAGCTTTACCTTCTCGAGATTTGACAGAAGGATTATTGGCCATTGCAGAAGAAGCTAATGAAGATCAGCTAAAGGTTATCAAACATATTTTACAATTGGGATTAGGGGTTAATAAATTTGGTCGTCGTTTGATTGTTACAGATGAAATGATTGACCAAGCGATTTCCATGATTAATTCAGAAAATAAAGGGGCCAGAGAAATTTCTTCCATTATTTTAAAATACAAAATCAATAATAAATGAGACAATCATAATTTGAATTTGGGAATTAACCGATAAAAGTTATTTTTCGTTTATTGTTGCACTGTTGTCTTCAAGGGGAAGTAGCCACGGAGGAACAGGCAGTACAAAGTTGAAGAAATCATTAACCCGTGATCAGTTTTTTCATGAAGTCGCCTTCGTTTTGCGTAGGGCGTTCCGGTCTGCCTTTGTGTCGGAATTCGACTTTCATTTTATCCAGCCCCATTAAATGCAATATACTGGTATGGATGTCGTGAACGTGCATGCGGTCTTCAATCGCGTAAAGTCCGAGTTCATCCGTTGCGCCAATTGTCTGCCCACCTTTGACACCGCCGCCTGCCATCCACATGGAAAAACCGGTTGGGTTATGATCACGTCCATCTCCCCCTTCACTCATGGGGGTTCTCCCGAATTCGCCACCCCAGACAACAAGCGTTGTTTCAAGCAGTCCTTTTCGTTTTAAATCTTTGAGCAAACCTGCAACGCATTGATCCATTCCCTTACAAAGTGCAGGATGTTTTTTTTCCATTTGCTTATGAGAGTCCCATTTACTTCCAGCACCGTGATATAGTTGCACAAATCGGACACCTTTTTCCACCAGCCTTCTGGCTAGCAAGCAGTTTCTACCAAAGACTTTTGTTTTTTTCTGGTCCATTCCGTACAGTTTTTGAGTTTCTTCAGTCTCTTTTGATAAATCAACCACTTCCGGTGCAGCGCTTTGCATTCGGAAAGCGAGTTCATAACTGAGAATCCTTGCATCGAGTTCCGTCTGCTGGGGTCGGGAGTTCAAATGGTTGTTATTCAAAGTGTTAAGGAACTGCAATTTGTTCTGCTGCTGCTGTTCCAGAATTCCTTTAGGAGTAAACAGATTCGGAATAGGGACCTTTCCAGTTTCCAGCCGGGTTCCCTGATAGACAGCGGGCATGAAAGCTGCGCCCCAGTTTCTGGGTCCGTTTACCACAGGGGTTTTTGAATCTTTGATCACAACAAATGAGGGAAGGTTTTCATTTTCTGATCCCAGACCATAAGTCACCCAACTTCCTAATGAAGGCCGACCTGCAAGTGGCATTCCGGTATTCATCTGGCAGACGCCACCTGCGTGATTAATTCCGTTCGTCCAGCAGCCACGTAAAACAGCAATGTCATCAGCACATCCCGCAATATGGGGTAGCCACTCCGAAAACCAGAGTCCTCCTTCGCCATGCTGTTTCCATTTTCGCGGGGATGCAAGCAAGGGAGAAGAGGCTTCTCCCATTGCGGTGACCGGTTTTGTAAAGCTTTCCGGCAAAGGCTTTCCAGCGAGCTTATTTAAAATTGGTTTGGGATCAAACAGATCAATGTGGCTTGGTCCACCTTCCATGAAAAGGAAAATAATATTTTTTGCGCTGGCTGGAAAATGAGGCGTTTTAGCAGAAAGAGGATTAATCGTTTTCTTTTTTGCTTCTGCTTTTTGAGAATCAATTTCAAACAATCCCTGTAAAGCAGCTGCACCAAATCCCCCTGCAGACTGCAATAAGAAATTGCGCCTTTGCTGAATAGTTTGTTTTTCCATATTATTATTTGAATTCATTTGCTTCAATCGAGATAAAGAAATTCACTGGAGTTTAAAAGCACGTGGCAAAAATCAGTTAATGCGACCAATTCCGGGTTTTCTTTTTTCTGTGATAGTTCCTTTTGTTTATCAAGGAACTCAAAGGATGATTTTAATTCTGACTCCGTTGGTTTTCGACCATAGGCAAGCAGGTAAGCCTTTTGAATCATAGCCTTGTCAACTTTCAGTTTCTGTGTGAATAGTTCTTTAGCCATCGCGGCAGCTCGATTCAACATCCACGGACCATTGATCATTAATAACGATTGTGTAGGCGTTGTTGTCCTGTTTCTTGAAGATGTGCTTTTGATTCCACCGGGAAAATCGAATGCCCCCAAAAGCGGGTCTTTTATATTTCTTTTAACAATGACATAAATGCTTCTTCGTGGAACCTCTGCTTTAACACTCGGACCACCAAGCTTTGTATCAAGTTCGCCTGAAATCGTCAGTGAGGCATCTCGAATTTGTTCAGCCTGCAATCTTTTGATATCAGCTCTCCAGTGCCAGCGGTTGGATGGATCTTTGAGTTCTGCTGATGGAGGGTCAGGATGACTTGAAGACTGTCGATAAGTTCTGGAATTGAGAATCAGGCGGTGCATTTTTTTGAAGCTCCACCCATTTTCAACAAAATAAGTTGTTAGCCAATCGAGTAATTCAGGATGGCTTGGCTTATCGCCGAGGTGTCCGAAATCGCTGGAAGTCGGTACAAGGCCGGACCCGAAGTGGAATTGCCAGATTCTGTTGGTAATCACACGTGTTGTCAGGCGGTTATCGGGTTGTGTAATCCATTGCGCCAATGCGGTTCGGCGACCAGTTGATTGAACAGGAGCTGTCACATTCATAATTTTAGCGGTACCCGGTGAAAGCAGTGTAAGAAAACCGGGAAGGATTTCTGTCTTCTTTTTCTTGCCGGGGATGAATGTTTTCGGAGCAATTCTGGAAACATCCGTAACGGACATTCCCATCGGAATATCTTTTGGCTTGATGTCATTCAGTTTATCAAGTTCCAGATAGAGAAGCCTGATATTGTCCCGTTTTTTATTTTTACCTGCTTTCAAATCATCAAGGTACTTTTTATGTTTCCCGATTATCTGCCGATTCACCAGATCAGCATATTGATGTTCAATTGGCGTCCGGTCTTCAAACTTCTTCGCCATGATTTCTTTGATATCAGGTGGAAACATACCTATCTGTTTTTTTGCGAGTGTTTCAAACGGTTCTTTTAAATCCTGATCAATTTTCTTCCTGAGATTCGCTGTTTTTTCTTCCCATATTTTTATTTTTTGCTGGTACTCAGCTAATTGTTCAGGAGTTGCCAGCGGAACATCATCCCGTGGTAAAATTGGTGTAAAAAATGCCTGCAAACGGAAATAGTCTTTTTGAAGGATCGGATCAAATTTATGGTTATGGCATCGCGCACATCCCATTCCTAAACCGAGGAAGACATCACCTGTTGCATCGGTAATGTCATTCAGGATTTCCTGCCAATGTGTCCGGACATCACGCTGATTATATTCGTAGAGGTAATGTCTTAAGTATCCCGTGGCTGCAATGGCTTCCGGGTTGTTTGGATCAGTTTCATCCCCTGCCAGTTGTTCGGTGACAAACTTGGGATAAGGTTTGTCCTGGTTGAATGATTTAACGACATAGTCGCGGTAATGGTAAATGGTCGGGCGAAAAGCATCCTGATTATAGCCATCGGATTCTGCGTACCTGACAAGATCAAGCCAATGTCGTCCCCAGCGTTCACCATAATGAGGGCTTTCCAAAAGCTGATCAACAATTTTAGCAAAAGCGACATCGTCTGAAGATTCATCCTTCAAAAAACTCTCAATTTGTTCCGGGGTTGGCGGAAGGCCAATGAGATTAAAGTACACTCGCCTGATCAATGTCTCCCGGCTGGCTAACGGAGAAGGGGAAATTCCTTCTGCATTCAGTTTCTGTGAAATAAAACTGTCAATTGCATTTTTGTTCCATACCGATTGATCTGTTTTCGGAACGGCAGGTTTTACAACTTTCTGGAAAGACCAGAAGGAACGGTCTTCTTCAGTGAATGTCACTTTTTTATGGGAAGCGACTTTTTTTGTTAAATCTGCATTAGGCCAATAAGCTCCTGATTGAACCCATTGCGTCAGGACATCAATCGATTTTTTATCCAGCTTTCCTTTGGGAGGCATTTCATAGGAATCATAATTGATTGATTCAATTAACAGGCTTTCACCCGGCTTTCCCTGAACTATAGCAGGCCCGGATTCACCTCCGTGAAGAATGGAAGCGAGAGAATCGAGCCGAAGGTCACCCTTTTGTTTTTTATCACTATGGCATTCATAGCATTTTGCAATCAGGATCGGACGTACTTTGGATTCAAAGAAAAGTAATTTTTTCTTGTTTGATATTTTCGATTCACTTGAAGCTGCGGTTTTGCCTGATTTTGTGGGCTTGACCGTTTTTGTTGTTGAAGAATCCTCTGCAAAGACCGAAGCAGTCATCCCAACCGGTATTCCAAACAACAAAATTCCCAATAGTAGTGTTCCACTCAGGATGTAGAATTTTGCCGATAGGGATTTCATCGTATATTCCCGTAAGTGATTTTAATCATGCATTATACCAAAAACAGTTCCGGCTATGAAAAAATCCCTTAACAATGGAATTGAAAAAGGGATTTAAAATGTATGATTTATTGGAGACTGGAAATTTATTCTTCAGCCTGTTCTTCAGATTCATCTTCCCAAATCTTCATGCGTTCTTCATGTCCGATGAGGACCATTAATTCGTCCTGTTCTTCGAAATCAAAACCAATATCTCTTAACAGTGTTTCATGTTCAGAATTTTTTTCGACAGCTCCTTCTTCAGAAACAGCACGGAACCATTGCAGGTGAGGCCAATCCCGACGAACGCCTTTCAGGGCTGTCAAAACGGATCGTCCTTTTGAACCAGCACTAAATCCTGCTCTACTGGCAATAACGCCGTAGGTAGCAATTTTGTCTTCTTTTTTCAGTTCCCATAAAACTTCTGCAACTTCGGCAGCTCGATTTACAGTCATACCGGATTCCTTAATGTATAGTTATGACATTTATGAAGAGGGTTGTTTAATCTCGAAATTGAAACCCCAAGGCCATATTCCAAGTTCAAATTAATATTTGAAAAAGAAGTATAGGAGAATCTTTTCAAATATTCAGATTAAACTTGATTTGAAGCAGGTTTAATTAAAAAATTAACTATATATTAACTTAATAAATCAGGCGACCTGTTACAAGACCTGTCAGCTTTTCTGGTTTTAAATAGTTTAATTATACAAAAGAGTGGGGTATTAAACAGAATGTGTGAAGCAAACTCGCTGCTTGCAGAAGTTTACAAGAAAAATGGTATTGAGTTTCAATACCCGGATTTCTGGGAATTAATGGAGGAAAAGACTGAAAATGAATTGACAATCAGTATTAACAGCCCTGATACCTCTTTTTGGTCTTTAACCTTGATTGATGACGGCGTGGAACCCAATGAAGTCATTAATACTGCTGAGGAAACATTTCAGGCTGAATATGATGATATCGAAGCAGAATCTGTAGAAGATAGGATCAGTCACCGGGATTGTGTCGCTCGTGATTTAAATTTTTCGTGTCAGGATTTGATAAATAGCGTGTTTTTAAGAGCATTTCGGACCGGTCAATTCACAGTATTTATTTATTATCAGGCAACCGATCATGAGTTAAGGGAATCATTACCCCTTTTGAAAGGGATTTCTTCCAGCTTGCGATGTGCGGGCGATGAAACGATTTTTGAAGACTGAGCGGTTGCGTATACTGAATACAAGTGGATGATTTTATTATACCATTTTCTATTTCGTGTTCATTTTCCTTTGAGAACTCATTGCCAGATGTTCTATAATCAATAGCACAACTTTAATAATGAGAATTATTAAATATCGTAATTCTATAAAAAACAAAAAGATCCGGGGTCGTTATTTATCCGGGTGATTTTGTTTTAAATCAATTCTAAATTAATTTATTTTGTACCCATCAAAAAACATTTTGTCGAAATGGGGAGGGCAATAAGGATGTCTGCCGAACTTGAAAGTCGTGATGTCTCCAGTATTGGAATCGTAGCCGGGATCGTTTGGGAATACCTGAAAGAAAATGATGCCGTGACTCTTAGTAAACTTGCGAGAGATGTCGATGCGCCACGTGATCTTGTCATGCAGGGAGTAGGCTGGTTAGCCAGGGAAGACAAGATCGTTTTTCATGAGGGAGCAAGAAGTAAACTAATTTCACTTTGTGAAAAATGAACAGTTATTAGAATACGATCATTCTGATGCTTTGATTGATCCTGAATCTTGATTCTCGTTGATTCAGGATTAATGATCTGGTGAACTGCATTTCAGAATTGGCTTATTGATTCAGAACTATTCATTAATAAGAGAAAATGTTCCCCATGAGTACTGCTGAAGAATGTAAGGAATTACTGGAGAAGGCCCAAAGCCAGTTCCGAAAAAAAAATATCCCTGAATCAAAAAATTTGTTTCAAAAAACGCTGGAACTGGATGACCAGAATGTTTCTGCCCATATGGGATTGGCTACCATATTATTTTCTGAGAACAATATGGATGATGCTCTTAAGCATTTTCAGAAAGCCGCTGATTTTGATCCGAGTCGGGGAAGTGCCCTTATTAACATGGGGGCGATTTATAATCGACTGGAACAATATGATAAAGCTGTGAAGGTGCTAAGCAAAGCAGTGCACAAGGAGAGGTCCACTGCTCAAGGGTATTACAACCTGGGAATGGCACATCGAAAACTGGGGCAACTCAGTATGGCTGTTTCAGCTTATCGGGAAGCGGTTCATATTAATCCTGAAATGGCAGAAGCCCACCAGAACCTGGCAAACGTTTTTGTTGATATGAAAAACTATCAACAGGCTATTAAGCATTATCAGGATGCTATCGAATTAAGACCTGATTTTGAAAGAGCAAAACTGGGACTTGAATTTGCTGAAAAATCTAAATTAGAAGCCAGTAAAATGATCAGTCCATTTGGAAGGTTGGTTGATACTGCCAAAGCAGGCAAAGCAATCAAAACCCAACAAACGGATAGAGAGTTCACAAATGCTGAACGGATGCAGGATAGAAATAAACTGTTTGAACTTTCAACTGGCATTATTACCGATGTCAATAAATACGCTCTGCTTCTTAGGGATAAGCTGGATGCATCTCTTGAAGATTTAGGGCATGATCTTTCTTCTGACACCGGAAGGGAAAATACCATTTCCTGGGAAGAAACCCTGACGGAATTTCGATCTGCAATACAACAGTGCCATGAAATTCGTAGGCAAATGAAAAGAAAAATCAACGAATTACGCGCTCATGAAGAATTGATCAAGTCGCCAGATCTGAAACTTCCTTAATTGTTGGGGTTTATCTTAACGAGTCCCGCTGGGGATATGGAAAATGTGATTGCGCCATGTTTTTTTGTTGAATAGATTTGGGTCTTCTGGCCATACCGCATTTTGAGTCTTTCGTTGACTCGTTCATTGGCTCCGCTTGATACTGCTATTAACGGGGATGCCCACGCAATCGTTTCAGGGTCATTTGCACTCAGGCTACCATGATGGGGCGTCATGAAAATATCAAAATTCCCTTCTGATTTATTAATCAGGTCTGTTAAAGCGTTCCCTTCAATATCGCCGGGGAGAAGAATTCTTTTTCCGTGATACTCAATAAGCAGAACAACGCTGTTTTCATTATCGCTTTCATAAACGGTATTTGAAGGATGGATGATTTGAATGGAAACATCCTTGTCAATTCTTAATTGATCTTTTCCCGTGACTAATTGAAGAGGAATTTTCAATTGATGTGCTTTCGTACAAATCAATTTCACAATGGATTGCTTGAAGTCTAAAAATGTAGGGGTGGTAACAATAGAACCAATGGGAATCCGGTCCATTAAATAAGGGATGGCGTTACAGTGATCAATGTCTGCGTGGGAAATAATCACTGCGTCAATTCTAGAATGTCCATGTTTCCACAGGACAGATTCAATGACGCTTGATGCCCGCCTTCCACTATTTATAGATCCTGCATCATATAAAACGGTTTTCCCATTCGGGAGTTCCAGCAGTACGCTTGTGCCATGACCCACGGATAAAAAGGTACCTTTTAAGCCAGGGTTGCTTTCTTCCTGGTAGATCAAAGTTAATCCAAAACAGGACCAAATTAAAAGAAGAATAGGGAAGGCTTTTTTCAAAAACCGATTTTGAAATTGTGACAATATGGTTGTCAGTAAAATAATATAAAACAGGATGACCCACCATTCCGGGTATCCCGGTGAATAAATGTGTCCATGAGAATATTCTGTCAGCATGCGGATTTGTTGGAGAAAAAACGTCAAAAAATCATTCATGATTTCTGCAGGGTAACTTGCCAAAAAAGGGAAAAAAAGAACGAGAAGCAAGATCAGATACCCCGCACAAATACAAAGTCCTGCAACTGGCATGAGTAACAGATTGGTCAAAAAACCTGAGACAGAAATGAGATGGAATTTTGATTCGATGAGAGGAAAATTGACGAAGAAAATTCCAGCCATCAAGACCGAGCTTTGTAGGAATTTCATCGAAATATAATACCGGAGTTGATGAATTGGTGAGCTGTTCCGGATTAATTCTTTCAGTTTGTCCTTTTTCTTATACCGTCGCCACTGATGAAATTGTTTTGATCCTTCAATTAAACCGAAAATAGCAAGATAAGAAAGTTGTGCACCGGTATCAAAAACAACTGAGGGATTGAACAACAGCAGGATAAGAACTGAAAAGGCAAGCACGTTATATGTTTGCGTCTGCCTGTTCCAGACTAAAGCGTAAAACAGACAGGAAATGACAAGCGTTGCCCGCATTACGGGAGGCCTTGCTCCTGTGAATAATGCGTATAAAACCAGCAGGCAAATTACAATCAAGGCTGTTTTATAAAGTTCAAACCCCATCGTTCTGCAAAAAACATGGATCATTAATGCCAGAAACCCGATGTGGAGCCCGGAGATGGAAATGAGATGGAACATCCCTGATTCTGCAAGAATTTCTTTTGTCTCTAATGAAATGTGAGACCGGTTCCCC
>JAJRVU010000145.1 GCA_024277145.1 Planctomycetota bacterium | reverse complement strand
GATCAACTTTCGAGAAGAATTTGCAAGGTTTTGGAATGATTCAAATAGGAACCTTGCAAATTTTACCGAGCAATCCTCATATGAAAACCCTGAAATCAAAGATTAAAAGAGATTTATCAGGGACGACTATTTAAGGGTCGTTTTCGACAAAATAAAACAACTAAAAAGAGAGGCTCATGAATATTCATGGGTCTTTTCTTATTCTATATTGAGCATTATTTTCGGGCAGGTTTTTTTCGGCGTCCAAACTCAGCCCGTTGAGAAAAAGCGGCCACATCCTCAACAACTGTTGTGGTTTTTTCCATCTGAGGCCGGCTGCCTCCCCGGGATGGAGGTAAATGGTTTCTCCCTTGCGAAAACTTGACAACGTTAATTCCTGCGGGCACTCTCAGTTTAAATCGATCAGGTTCATAATCACCATTGATTACAATTCGATTAATAACATAAATAGAGACCAAGAAGGGTTTCGCCAGACTGCCATCTTTTGGACGTGTGTATTTTATTTCTGCAAAGAAGCGTGGAAATGGAATTTCCGAAGGAGTTTCAGCGTTTTGGTTCTGAAATCGCTCAGTAATAAAATTACTTTTTGTCATTTTCATTGCAAGATAATGTACAAGTCCGTTTGTAGAATTATAGTCGCATAATATGGATCTCCCCGTTTTTGTTTTAGGGAATTCAAACATGTGCAACTGTGATTTATTAGGATCACTTTTATCAAGCAGCCAATGTTGGGTACCAGTATTTGGAACATGCCCTTTAAAAAGAAAGGTTTTTATTTTTGGGATTCTCAATCCAGAATATGTTCCATAGACACTGGCTTGACTCAATCCCGACCCGTATTGTACTTCAATACCATCACTTCTCAGTGCTGTGAAAACTCTACCTGAGATATCCTCATCTAATCGAACTGCACCAGAATGTTCCAGAAAAGTAAATTTCCGCCAGTTCCCGTACGGCTGACCAATTTGAGATTTCGTTTTGCAGAACACTTGATTTGTTACAGAGTCCAAAGCATCAAACGATATGTCGCCAGACGTCTTGCTAACCAATGGAATAATACCTTGGTTAATAATATTCAATAAATTATCTCGTGATAATTTTTCATTTTTATGAGAGGCTCCTCCAATAAATCGATATCCTTCCACCTCAATGGATTCCATTTTTGAAAACCATTCTGCCCAGATGGATTCGAGTCGTTTAATTTCTTGCGAGGCCTTATCTGACTGCTGTGGAGTAGTTTGTTGTGCATAAGTAAAAGTGCATGAACCCACAAAACTTAGGTACAAAAACATAAGGATTATTGACAAAAAGAGACGTAACCTTCGGTGGACAACTTGAATAAAATATTCAAAAAAATAATTACATTTAGTGGTTGATCCTTCGGATAGCATATTGATTCCTTAAATTTTATATTCAACGTGATTTTCAAAGCTATCGTATTACTATTAGCATGCTGTTTCAATAAAATATCCGAATATTTTCAATCGTCCATTTCTCTTGCTTTGGAAAGTGCAGACGATACCAGTCCAGCAGGTACGGAAATAATTCCTAAACCAATGAGAAGAATTCCGAATGTGAAAATCTTCCCGCCAATGGTGACGGGGTAAATATCGCCATAGCCAACAGTCGTTAAAGTAGAAACAGACCACCAGAGACTATGGAAGACCGATTTGAATTTTTCAGGCTGTACGTCATGTTCAAAATAGTAGATTCCAACTGCTGAAAAGTAGATCAACATAATGGTGACAATCAGGAACAGGATGATTTCTTCACGGGCAATCAATAGGGCATGGTGAAATCGGCTGATCGCTTTACTGTAACGGATAATTTTAAAAGCTCGAAAAAGACGTAACATCCGAAACGCGCGAACCGAACGGAGATCCAGACTGGTTGATAAGAAGAAAGTGGTAATATAAAACGGCAGGATGGCGAGCAGATCAATAATGCCAAAGAAGCTGAAAACAAATTTCGGTTTTTTTTCTGCCAGAAATAGACGAAGAAGGTATTCCAATGTGAAAAAGATGACCGTCACAATTTCGATGTAGCGAAGCCACATTTGGGCAGAGTCTGATAAATCAGGGAGTGTTTCAATAGAAAATGTCACCAGGGAAACAACAATCAGAAACTGGATGAACAGTTCAAACACCCTGCCCCATTTGGTGTCGTTCTCGTTGACAATACTGCGCAACGTAACAGGTTGTGTACCGTTTTTATCTGCCGAATCATCCATGAAACAGTTTCTTCCTAACCCTAATATAATGTAACTCTATGAAGATTCGCCGTCAATCCGGGCTGATCCTGAAGAATAACAGGTCGATTCACTCGACTGTTCCTCCAGAATTTGAATGGAAGTATCGTCATATTTCATGCGTTCAATAAATGTCCGTGGAATGACGCACCGAATTTCAACCCGTGAAGTATCATCATATTCCCTGCTTTTGACTTCAGAATGCTTTTCAAGAAAGGAAAAGAGTTTTCCATTGCCGACATTTGTCTCAATGAGAACATCAACAAATCCGCCGGAAAGTTTTTCAGCAATAATTCCGGTGAGAGTTTCCAATCCTGTTCCATCAACTGCGCTGACGGAGATTGCATTTTGATTATGTCTTCGTAAAATATCGATTGGTGTTCGATCAGGACAAGTATCTATTTTATTCAGAACAAGAATTCGCTCAGCACAATCAACTCCAATATCTTTGAGTACTTTATCGACAGTTTCAATATGGGAATCTGCTTCCGGGTCACTGGCATCAACAACATGCAGAAGCAAATCAGCGTGGCGAGCTTCCTCCAAAGTTGATTTGAAAGAGGCCACCAAGTGGTGAGGTAAGTTTCTGACAAACCCAACGGTGTCACTTAACAGGATATCACCCCATTGAGGAAGCGTCCATTTTCGAGTTTTCGTATCCAAAGTAGCAAAAAGTTTATCCGCAATATAAACTTCTTCCCCGGTGAATGCTTTCATTAACGTGCTTTTGCCTGCGTTTGTATATCCAACCAGAGAAACCGTTTTGAACCCTGATCTTTGCGCAACGGTTCTTTCTTTTCGTTTTTGAATTTCTTTGATTTTCTTTTTCAATTCAGAAATTCGTTTGTCAATCAACCTGCGGTCGGTCTCCAATTGCTTTTCACCCGGACCACGCCCTGCGCCGACTCCCCCTTCAATTCTTTCGAGGTGTGTCCATAATCTTTTTAATCTGGGACGAAAATAAAGGAGTTGAGCCAACTCAACCTGCAATTGAGATTCATGTGTTCTCGCGGTGGAAGCGAAAATATCCAGAATGACTTCACTTCGATCAACAATGATCATTTCAGTTGCTTCTTCCAGATTCCTTCCCTGCGCAGGTGTAAGATTGTTATCAAAGATAATGACTTCTGCATCCTTCGATATTGCCAACTCTTTAAGTTCTTCCACTTTTCCCGGCCCTAAACAGGTTCCCGGATGAGGTGTATCACGAAATTGATAAATTTCACCAACGATTTCGCAACCAGCAGTTTTGGCAAGGCCCCGGATTTCATCCAGCGCCTGTTCTTTTTCATATTTCCAGTCACGAGAAATCAAGCCCGTAAGAATAGCTCTTTTTTTCTTAACCTTCAGTTCTTCTCTTTTGGGATCGGACAAAGATGTTGTCTTTCAATTTTAAGAAATAGTAATCGTATAGAATTACAAATGATGTATAATATCTGAAATACAGGATATCAGGTTACAGCACCAGACACAAAAGAGATGGAATGGTTCTCCGGGGGCAGATCAGAAAGAATCGCTGAATAATTCAAGTAGAATGGGCTTTAGTGAAGAGAATCCAATGAAACAATAATAAGACGTACAAACTATCAGCGCATAAAGAAAGACTGAGAGGATACGGGATTCCTCTCAGCCTTTTCATTAATATGAGCAATTTTCATTGCCCTTGTAATTTGTTTTAACTTCCTAAAGGAAGCCAAAACGGTTCTCTCTATTGAAGACATTTCAACCTTAAGTTTTCGCCCTTTTAGTATCTGAGTCTTCTTCACTCACTTGATAGAGAGTTATTGCATTCACCGTGCCAAAGCAGTTGAAAATGGCCTGAATATCAGAGATGTTTGCCTTAACGTATTTAAGATTATAACGTTACGTAAACAGAGCTATTTTGAAGAAATCCATCGCTGGTGAAGGGATGTAAGAATTACACGAAAATAACCCGGTTTCAATGTAACTTTGACAAGGAATCTGGCTCTGGCCTGGGCAAATTTTCCATCGAAGGAAAAAGGGAGTTCTCAATATTCCCATCATTCGCTCGAAAGAATATTGATTTCCATGTTGCCAAGAATCTGATGCAGAGGCAGAAAAGCTGTTATGGGAGAGGGTCCGTCATCAGAAAAACTGGAAGTTCCCATTTTGATATGAGCAGCCCCGATTCCTCCCTGCCCCATCGTGGCATCTAGCGGAACCCACTGATTCCCGATCAAAGCTTCCGTCCACATATGACCACCAAAAGCCTGCTGTCGTGCTGTATAAACCATTCCAACCACAATACGGGATGGAATTCTCTTCACTCGCAGCAATGCAGCCAAAAGGACCGCATGTTCCGTGCAATCTCCCTGAAGGGATTGAGCCACCTCAGCAGCGGATGCCAAAGCTGTCGAAAAGTTTTTCTCACTGACTTTTTTATGAACGAGTTTTTCCAACTGATATGCAACTCTCAACGGGTCAACGGAACTTCCCACCACCTGATGCGCCAGTTGCACAATTCTTGCATCTCGTGTTTGAATAAAGGAAGAAGGTTTCAGATATTTCTTGCCTACTTTTGCATTTCGACGGATGGGATTCAATTTAATTTGAGTCACCGTCACTAAAGCTTTCCCTTTTTCTGTTTTTTTGACTTCCTGTGTTTCATCATTAACCAGTAAATCTGCAGGTTCACATCCTTTTGAAGTGATTTCATAAACCACTTTTTTTGTTTTGTGGGCCTTATTAATACGATGAACTCTCACAAGAGTTCCCACAGCCAAGTCCAGTTCTTCTCCAGAAATCGCCTGCAGCGCAACCTCTTTGGGAACATTATAAGTGATCATTTTTTTCCCTAGAAAATCCATCTCGGATTTCAGGATATTTCCTTTTTCGTCCATATATGCTCGCATAGGCATTGTTGGAAGAATGGACTGGGTAATTCGAAGAACAAGCAGTTTTCTTTTTTCTTTGTTTAATAAAGTGGTCCGTCGATGAACTCCAGCAGAGATATTAATGTCAGTAACTTTATTATATTCAGGAATAAAAGCTTTAAAATGGAGACTGGTTTCCGGCTTGAGTGTTCGTTTTTTTAGTAAATACTCCTGGTAAATCGGAGATTTGGTTCCAATTTGCCAGAACTTTTTCTTCTCTGATTTCTGGCCATTCACTGTTGATGTTAAAACAAGCTGATTTCCTTTTATCACGCCAACAACTGAACTCGGCTTTGCAGGTGGATTTTTAATCTCGTATTCAAATTGAAATAAATCTCCGGTTTCTGATTCTGTTGTGCGAAGAACAGAAGTCATTTGAAGATCCTGCCCGAATCGTTTGATTTTCAAATAGGTTTTCCGGGATGTTTCCAGTTGAATGGAATGATTCAATGCCAGGCGGTCTATTGTTGTGTTTGAATAACCTATACGGTTTTCTCCCACAAAGATAATTTCCCAGTGATCATGAAGCCGCTTTCTGGAGAGAGTTGCTTCTGCGGAAAATGCAGATGAGTGGATAAATAGAAATGAATATGAAAACAAAAACAGAATGAATAACTTATTCAAACTTATTTTTCCTGCAGTGCCTGGCATCAATTCATCCCTGAAAAAAGAGAAGGCGGAGTACCTTATTTGTCTTGGTAAACGATTGAGGAAATGAACCTCAAATCTTGTGTGAATGCATTCATATCAAAAGAGGACCTTTCAGACTATCTCAAAACAGGCTGGAACTGAAATTGGAGAGCAAAATGTTTTTTTAAACAGGGGCAAGATTGACGGTAATACCAATCATGCAGCCAGTATCATCTACTCTTGTTATAGCATGGTTAAATGCATGCACTTCCCGGAATAATTAGTCTAACCGGACCTCTTATCAACCTTTCCACCTCCACTCAGACTGCATTGCCTGAGCAATCACCCTTCGACTTTCACAAATTCCTGCAGAGATAGAAATCTCATCGAATCTCTCTCAAGTTTGCGTGCTACATTTGGGCATACCACTTCATTTACATTCAGAAATTAAAAGAAACAGCATTTAAGTAAAGCTGTAACTTATAAGAAAAGTCGGGCCTTTTTAAATAACTAAAATTTGTTCTGAAGCAATTTTCGTAAATGGACCTGACGTGAAAACCAAACAATTCAACAAGACCGAAGAAATCGAAACAGCTGGCATGATGCCCAAGCCGGTTTGTAAAGGGGAAAATTAGCCATGGGCTTTCTGAAGAATTTTATTAAAAGTAATTACAGAGACGGCAATGCTTCTCAAGTGAGCAGTAGTTTCGAATCTCTCACAGATGAACAGATTGAAACACATCTGAACATTGAGAAATATGGAAACTTCATGCTGACAAGTGCAATTCGTCCTTCTTACGATTTACAGGTAGTGCCTAAAACCGGATACCGTCACGATCATTTTGTCGATAATGAAAATGGCATTAAGATTCCTGTACTGATGGCGTCCGCCTCTCGTGAAGTCTTGTTGGATCTTTTCTTTGACTTGATGGATCCACTGGGCGAAACTGTTGATGTGGTTCTGGAAACCAGCCACGGTGAGAAAAATAATGATCATCAGGATTTGTATCGTGAGCATATCGACTTGCCTATCCTGAAAAGTACACTTTACGACTACGAAGACATCCTTCTTGAAGATGGTTGCATGGGGATTGCTGTTTTGAATCCTAAAATGCCATTGGAAATTCAGTTGGACGAGCACAAACTTCTGGTCATGTACGGGGATGATCTTAGCAAATTCGAAAGAATTCTTTTTGATTACGCAGTTGACTGTGATAACGATATGAAATTCATCACAGAAGCAGAGCATGTTCATTCTTCCAGAGAAGAATATGCAGACCAGTTCCAACAACTGCAATATCGATTGGGAATTGAAGACTGATTTTTTTCAGCTTGAATACCAGTTAATTTAAAATCATAAAAAACGTGTCTGAACCAAATTTTCGGGCACGTTTTTTTTGATAATAACAATTGGTTGATGCTGATAACTCTTACAGATCAATGTCATCTGCGAAACTGGCATCGTCCATAATCAATCGATATCGTTCCGAAGCATCTTTTCCAAGCAATTGATGGAATGTGTTTTCTGCTTCAACCTGGCTTTCAATATCCACACATAACAAAGTTCGGGTTTTGATATTCAAGGTTGTCTCTTTAAGCTGCTTGGCATCCATTTCCCCCAGACCTTTAAATCGCATGATTTCCAGTTTTCGATTTTCAGGAAAGGATGCGACGATTTCTTCTTTATGAACATCATCCTGCGCGTAAAGTGTTTTTGTGCCCGCACTGATTTTATAAAGCGGAGGCTGCGCGATATACAGTTTTCTCTGCTGTATGAGTTCTCGCATATGTCTGAAAAAGAATGTTAATAATAACGTACTAATGTGATAACCATCGCTGTCAGCATCCATTAGCAGGATAATTCGGTGATACCTTAATTTATGGATATCAAAGGTAGGTCCGATTCCCGTTCCCATTGCCTGCACAAGGTCTTTAACTTCCTGATTGTTCATCGCTTTGGTAATGGTCAAAGATTCCGTATTCAAGATTTTTCCTCGTAACGGAAGAACAGCCTGTGTTTTGCAATCGCGTCCCATTGCAGCCGTTCCCCCCGCAGAATCCCCTTCCACCAGAAAGAGTTCACATTCTTCCGGATTGGTTGATCTGCTGTCGAGAAGTTTTCCCGGAAGATTATTCTTACGGGTTCCCGGAGTTTTTCTCCTGACTTCCGTCACTGCATTTCGACTGGCAATTCTTGCTTTCGCAGAAAGAACCATTCTTCCAATGATCAAATCTGCTATTGAAGGATTATTATTCAGCCATGTTTCCAGAGTGGGACGAATCAAACTTTCTACCACGCCACTCATTTCAGGATTATTCAGTTTTTCTTTTGTTTGTCCCTGAAACATCGGATCGCCATGAAAAGTGGAAAGGATCGCCACGCAACCTTCCCGGATATCTTCAGCAGTGAAAGTCACCCCTTTCACTTTAATATCATGGACATCCATGTAATTCTTAACCGCTTTCACCATTCCTGATCGAAAGCCGGCTTCGTGTGTTCCCCCTGCATGGGTCCTGATTCCATTGACGTAACTGCGGATTTGTTCGTCAGTTGATTCTGTCCATTTAAGAACAACTTCCACTTTGATGTTGCCATCATCTTTCTCTGTTTCAAACAGCAGTTCGTGAACTTCTTTTTTCTGTCCCTCTGTAATGAGTTTCGCCAGATAAGCTTTGATCCCATCAGGCTGCTTCATTTCAAAAGATTCTTTTTTCTGTTCATCCTGAAAAATGATGGTTAATCCCGCGTGGATATAAGAAATATCTTCCAGGTGCTGGCGGATGGTGTCTGCATTAAAATGAATCTGTCTGAAAATTGTTTCATCCGGTCGGAAGAAAATCCGGGTTCCATGTCCGCGAAATGGTTTCATTTTTTTTACAGGAGTGGTTGGTGTTCCTCTTTTATATCGTTGCATCCATTCATGACCATCCCGATGAACAGTCGCCACCATTTCAGATGAAAGTGCATTAACAACCGAAGAACCTACCCCGTGTAAACCACCACTTCTAGCATAATTCTTGTCAGAAAATTTTCCACCTGCATGGAGTGTTGTTAAAATGATTTCCAAAGCTGATTTTTTAATTTTAGGATGTTTATCAACAGGAATTCCACGCCCGTTGTCAGTCACCGTCATGGAAGTTCCATCTTTATGAAGCGTGATCGTAATTCGGTCCGCTTCCTTTGCAAGAAATTCATCAACAGAGTTATCCACAACTTCCCACAAAAGATGATGCAAACCACGGATATCAACCCCGCCAATGTACATGGAAGGTCTTCGCCTGACTGCTTCAAGTCCTTCCAGAACTTCAATATCTTTAGCACTGTATTTATTTGTCGAACTGTCTTTTTTCTTTTTAGCCATTATGTCAATACTCTGCTTGTTCACTTATTATGTAAATTAGAACGTTTTAATTCTTTTTTTTGGTCCAGAATGAAAAATTATTCTTCCATTTCAGCCCAGTCAATCAATTCAATATCAGGTTGAATGATTTCTTTGAACCCGTTTCTCAAACTGGTTCTTACCCCTTTTCCACCACGGGAAGTGACACCGTACTTCATCTGCCCGAAGCTGAGAGTTTTATTATTTGTGTTTGTCACTCTCAGGCAATCACTCGGACGACTTAACTGAACTGCACCTAAAACATAATCTTTCGATTCAAGCTTAATCCCTTTCACGCCTTTCCCTGCACTGTTGAGAATGGGAGCATCCTTGATTTTAAAGTGGATGATTCTCGCTTTTTTACTTGCGATGAACATGGTGGTCGCATCTTCCACAAGTTCTGCAAAGACCACTTTATCCCCGGAACGTAATCGGCAGAATTTTCGACCGACTTTGGTCGAAGGAGTTCGAAAAGTGGAAAAAGAGAGCTGCATCACCTGCCCTTGGGCGGTCACCATTAATATATGTGGAGCAGGTGTGGGAATTCCACGTTTCTTTTTGTCTTCAGGGGTGAATCGGTCATCTGTTGTGATTGCAGCAACCATATTCACTCCATCTCCAAGACGAACAAGCTTGGATAACGGAACACCATAGCCGGATGAAACAGGAATCTGGTCCATCGGAATGGTGTAGGCCACTCCATCACTTGAGAAGATGATCACGTTTTCCAGAGTATTCCCCGGAATGACTGTCAGGACGGAATCTCCTTCCCGAACACGGGTTGATTTAATATTCTGGATTCGTCCAACACGTTTCACCCAGCCTTCCCGTGTAATCACAACGTTCGTATTTTCCTTGATGATATAAGCCTGCGGATCATATTCAGCAATCTCTTCAGACGATCCAATTTTTGTTGCGCGGTTATCTCCGAACTCTTTGGAAATTTCACCGAGTTCTTTTTCGACGACACTCCAAAGTTTTCGGTTCGATGCAAGAATCTTCCGAATCTCTTCAGCCTGTTCAATTTTGTCTTCCAGCTCTTCAATAATATTGTCAATTTCAAGTTGGGAGATTTTGTACAACTGCATTTCCAGGATGGCATCGGTTTGAATGCTATCCAGCGGGAACGCCTTCATCAGTTTTTCGGCAGCATCTTTTTTCCCACTACTGCGTCGAATAATCTTTAAAGCTTTATCCAACCCATTAAATATAATTTCAAACCCTTCAAGGATATGAATTCGTTTTTCAAGCTGTTCAAGAAGGAATTGAAAACGTCTTTTAATAGTGAGAAAACGAAAATCGAGAAAATACCGGATCATTTCAACCAAGCTGAGACGGGCTGGAACGATATTTCCCTGCTCATCTGGAATCAGGCTGGTCAGGTTCATCGCAAAATTCTGTTCCAGGTTGGTATGCTTGTAAAGATATGCAAAAACAGCTTCCGGATCAGACCCCGGCTTGATTTCCAGTACAACTCTCAAACCGTTTTCATCATCTGTTTCATCCGCGACATCTATTAACTGTGGTAATTTATTCTCTGCAATCATATCACCAATCACAGCAACTAAAGGTCCGGTATCAACTCCATACGGAAGGGAATAGATAACAAGCCGATTTTTGGAACGGGTTCTTTTTTCAATGTCAAATTTCCATTCTGCGCGAACTTTTATTGATCCGCGACCTTCTTCATACGCTTTCCTCAAATCCCTTCGGTCTGTGACAATTCGACCTCCTAAGGGAAAGTCAGGTCCTTTAATGAATTTCATTAACTGGGCAACAGTTGACTTAGGGTGCTTGATTAAATGAAGACAGGCTTTAATCACCTCTTCCAGATTATGAGGCGGGATATTCGTTGCCATCCCAACTGCAATTCCCTGTGAACCATTGACAAGCAGATTAGGATAACGCGCTGGCAATACAACCGGTTCTTCACGAGTTCCATCGTAATTCGGTCGCATATCAACAGTGTTGTATCGCAATTCATTCATTAAATGTTCTGCAACAGAATTCAACTTCGCTTCAGTGTATCGACCAGCAGCAGCAGGGAGTCCCATCACAGAACCAAAGTTTCCCTGCCCGAAAACCAATGGGTATCTCAAACTGAAATCCTGAGCCATCCTCACGAGGGCATCGTAAACAGCAGTCTCGCCATGCGGGTGATAGTTCCCCGTTGTGTCACCATAAATTTTTGCACACTTACGAGTCTTCGCATCTGCCATCAATCGCAAGTCATGATACATGACATACATAATTCGTCTTTGAACCGGTTTTAAACCGTCACGAATATCAGGAAGGGCACGTGAGGAAATAACTGACATCGCGTAATTCAGGTAACGCCTGCGTGTTTCTTCGCTAATGGAGACGAACTTGATGGAGTCATCCTCAGTCGGTGCAATGACTGTAGCTTTCTTTTTTTTTCGGGTCGTTTTTTTCTTTCTGGTCACTTTTTTTACAGGCTTCTTTCTGGAAGAGGTTTTCTTAGTCGTTTTTTTTGATGAACTCTTCTTACGCGTTGTTTTTTTACGCGCGGGTTTCTTTTTCACTCGTTTTTTACGAGAAGGTGAACTCTTTTTCTTGGCCAACGATGCTCTCCGGTTTATATCTGATTCGATGCAAGTCTATTTATATTAATGAGTTAATTTCATGAGTGTTCAACACTAACCCAAAGCCTAAGTTCGTAGAACTCCCCTGTTTACCAGATCAGGCTTTATGGTCGTATTGTAACGATTAGGCAAATTTATGAAATGCTAACAGTCATAACGAAGGTGCCGGTTCCATAAATCTTACGTGTGAATTTGTACTGGTTCTAACGCTTTCAACGATACTAGTCCCCTGAATACAGGTTGATTCAACATATTAGCCACAAATAGAGTCATTCGGACAATCGTTACGAACCGAACTTTGCATTGACGGCGGAACTTTTATCAGACAGGAAACAAGTTCGGCTGTAACAGGAAATGATTCCTGTTTTTAAATGAGAATGAAATTCAATAAACTTATTATGAACAGATGTTTCTGATGATAAAAAGTTTTTTCTGGCAAGACAGAATTTCAAACGTTCTCAAAAACAATGGCTCGGTCGGTTACCCAAGGAGGGAAGTAATGGCAATCAAGACAAATATCGCTGCCCTGTTATGTGGGATGATTGTGATCTGTTCAGGACAATCTGTCGTGGCACAATCCAATCAGCTTCATATTTCGCAGGAGCACAAAAAACTTATGAACACAGTTCTCAAAAAATCTTCACCTTATGCAAATGAAGCTGCTGGTGAATCGCAAGCAGTACGCACGCAAGCAGTACGCACGCAAGCAGTACGCACGCAAGCAGTACGCACGCAACCAGTACGCACGCAACCAGTACAAGCGCAAACAGTACGAAATCGGACTCCGAGAAGATTACCTGCTCCTCTTCAGGTCAGACCGTTATCTTACGCTCAGCCAAGATATCAAGGTCATCCTCAAGTCATACAAGGTGATCCCACAAATCCGAATGCTCCATCAACACACGGGTATCCTTATTTGAATGCACCGCTGTATCCAACAACTCAGCCAAACATTCTGCATCAGACTGGTTCAACTGTTATTACAAATCAGGCATTAAACCCACACGAAATGCTTTATCCTCACAAGTACCATGCCATGTATGGTCCATACTACTACAAAGTGAATGGACACTGGGCAACACTTCCGTGGGGAATCTGGTCTGCTGAAAACTGGAGACTGCAAGGAACTCACGTCCATATTAACTATCGATCCAAACGTCGATTCCTTTCCGGATTCCATCCACCCAGTATTCGGTAGTGGAATCAACTTATTGAATAAAGAGAATCACATTTTTTGTGCACGTTTCCTGACTGTTTGAAAGCCTCAGTCCTGATTTAAACCGTGCAATATTAAAAGACAATACTCAGGATAATATAATGAATAAACTAAATATGTTTAAAACTTTGGCAGTAGTAGGAAGCATCTGGTTTCTCACCTTTTCCGCTGCAACTGCATGTGATAAATGTGGTAATCCTGGCTGTGGTGCAACTGCCTGCCAGTCCGGGAATTGTCATTCAGGCGGTTGTAGTTCATGTGGTCAAGGCTGCAATAGTAGTTGCAATGATGGTTGTGGTCATGAATGTGGTTGTGGCTCTAAAAGGTCAAAAAATCCGCTGACTCGCTGGTGGAAAAAGAACAAATCTCGACGATCTTCCCGCCAATGCAACGGACAGTGTGATAGCTGCTATGGCAACTGCGATGGTCACTGTCACGGCAACTGCGATGGAAACTGTGACGGGCAATGCGATAGCTGCGATTCCTGTAATGGTAGCCGGAAATCCAGATTGGCCAAGCTCTTCAGAAACCCATTCTGTCCATCAGGAAGTTGTAACGAAGGAACTCCTTTGTTTGATAAGTATCATGTTACTTATGCAGCACAACCGAACTACTTTGATCAACGAGATGGAAGACTTTATTCTGCTCAAGGGTATGGCGTTCCGATGGCGGTTCCTTTGGCTCCGAATGTCAGGCACACATACAACTACGGTTGGGGAATGCCTTCAAGTCGATTAACTCCTGTTTCTCGATACATCCCTGATTCACGTGCTCCTGTCCGAAGATAATTTCTTGCAGGGTAGAGCAGATTAAGAAAAGTAACAGTAATCATTTACAGAGGATGGTTTAGAGCGTTTCTAAAAATGATATGGAAGGTTTAAGTGTTATCCCGACTGTATATACAGTGTGACACGTTCTACATCATTTCTAGACATTGTCTAGCGAACCATAACGCAATAGGAATGGAACTATGCGATTTAATCAAATGAAATATTATATTACGATTTGTTCAGCAGGGATTCTTTGCTTTGCTGCCAGTCCATCCGTTGCAGGTGATGCAATCCAGGTTGGGTATGTTCAAGGTCAGGCGTTGCAGCCTATTCCTGCAGGTCAACCTGTTTATCAGGAAGCTTGCCCGAATTGTCAGGGACGTAAACGTCACAGGCGTGGAAACCGATTCCTGAAAGGGATCTTCACCCATAAAAAACTTCATTCTGCTGATCAGGGTTGGTCTCGGATTGTCAAACAACCTGTCAGAAGATCTCCCGTTGCTTACAGGCGATATTGGCCTTCAAAATGGGCAGGACAACCTGGCTTTGGTCTTCATTCCAATCCTGCTTATCCGATGGTTTATATGCCGACTGATACAACTCAATTGGGATATTATTACCAGCGTGCACCACAATGGATGCCTAACCCCGGAATGATTCCTCCTGCACCTCATCCTTATGACTGGCATCGTAGAGAATGTCCGATGGGAATGCCTTGTAATCATCAGGGTGAAATTGTCTACCATCAGAGTCATTCAAATAATGGATATTATGCAGCTCCTCAACAAGTTGCTCCTCAGCAGGCAGTACCACAACAGGCAGTGCCTCAACCAGTTCCTCAAGCTGCACCAGTACCGGCTCCTCTCAAGCCAATTCCCGCTGGTCCACAGGAACCTGTTCCACCGAATCCGGTTGAAGATAAATCAGCTTGATTTGCTGAAACGGATGGGAACATTAAACGGATAGAAAATATTCAGGTGAATACAATCTCAATTAGTCGCTCCTTGAATTGAATTTGTCTTGCCGAGCCCGAAGAGTAGTAGATGCAGAAATCTACTACTCTTTTTTTATATATACGGGTAGAATTTTTATGACACGTGGTACAACCTGTGTGAATGCTTGCAGAGTTTGCAATTAGAACTGAGCTTGGTCGCGTACAAGAATTGTAGATGTGTAGGGTCTGCTATGCAGACCAATGATAATATTATAATGGTGCAGTTTCTGTAGGTCAGTGCTGTAGACTGACAATGAAAAAGAAAAATATCTCACGCAGAGTTCGCTAAGCCGCAGAGAGATTGAATAACAATTTCTTCTACTATAAACATCATCAGGATTTATTCTGACCGACGTTACTCGCTTGACTCGTCATCTTACACCTCCGTACACTAAAGCCTGGTCGCAAAAAAATAAATTGCTCTCGTCTGGGATGTGATTCTTTGAAAGAGGCAATTTTCTATAAACGGGAGAATAGGGATGCGAGGTACGTTATTTATTGTCCTTACCGTGTGTGCTTCCAGCTCACTTTTGGCAAACGATAATTGGCAACAATTTCGAGGACCTGCCGAAAATGGACATGCTCGCGTAAAAGATTTACCACTCAAATGGAACGAGAAAGAGAACATTGTCTGGAAGATTGAGATTCATGATCGCGGATGGTCTTCTCCCGTCATATGGAATAATCAAATATGGATAACAACAGCAACTGACGACGGACATAAATTGTTTGCTGTTTGTGTGGATCGGGAAACAGGAAAGATTATCCATGACATCCATGTCTTTGATGTCGATCGCCCACAGCGTATTGCAGCGGAGAACACTTATGCATCGCCAACACCGGTGATTGAAGAAGGTCGAGTTTACGTTCACTATGGAACATACGGAACGGCCTGTCTGGATATCGAAACAGGAAGCCTTATATGGACTCGGCGCGATCTGAATTGCGATCATGAAGAAGGAGCAGGACCGAACAGTTCTCCTTTTCTAGTCGGGAATCTTTTTATCGTAAATGTGGATGGACGTGATTTTCAATATGTGATTGCACTCGATAAAACCACCGGAAAAAATGTGTGGAAAACAAACCGCTCAGTCGATTACAGCAAAGTCCCGATTCATCAGCGAAAAGCTTATACGATGCCAATCCTGATTCCCCGAGGCTCTGGCAAGCAACTCGTCAGCCCGGGAGGTCGGGCAATCTATTCCTATGATCCCGCTACTGGAGAGGAACTTTGGCGAATTCGTCACCGTGGCTGGTCCATC
The DNA here is from genome assembly GCA_024277145.1 of Planctomycetota bacterium. Classification (GTDB taxonomy): domain Bacteria; phylum Planctomycetota; class Planctomycetia; order Planctomycetales; family Planctomycetaceae; genus JAJRVU01. The sequence goes on along the minus strand of JAJRVU010000145.1, from coordinate 29,688 downwards.
GCCCCCCGTCCAGTTTATGGACTTGGTTTGGTTTTCGTGATGATGGATCATGATCATCCAGAGCTTTGGGCAATTCAACCTGATGGAACGGGTGACGTTGCGGATAGCCATGTGAAATGGAAAGAAAAACGAGGCATCCCGTCAAGATCTTCGCCTTTACTTATCAATGACCTTCTTTTTTTCGTCAATCGTCTCGGCATTGTCTCCTGTCTTGAAGCTAAAACAGGAAAACTCGTCTGGAAAAAACGTATTAAAGGAAAATATTCAGCGTCCCCGATTTATGCCAACGATCGCATTTACTTTTTTAATGAGAATGCAGTCAGTACCGTCATCAGGCCTGCGCGAAAATTTGAAATCCTGGCTGTTAACACGCTGACAAAAGAGCAACTCATGGCGAGTCCCGCGGCGACTGGTCAATCGCTATTCATCCGTACCGAAAAACATCTTTACCGCATTGAAGATTCCTCTTTGAGGTAAAATTTCAGTAGCAACTAGACGAGTTTCTGTAGGTCAGGCTATAGCCTGACGCAAGCCAAAAAGAAAATGTAAAGGAATCACAGATTCACACAAATGACCACAGATATTTTTATGAAATAATGAAATAATTATGCAGTGAAGGTAAGGAAAGAAGTATTTTTAACACAAAGACACGAAAGAAAAAGTAGATCGGGGTGCATCCTGATTTATATTTCTCGATTATTCACATACCAAGCGATAATTTCTGCAGGGCTGAAATCTAATACTTCCGTTGGAATTTTAAGTGAATCATTCCCATGAAGTGCAAGCGTTTGTAGAGAAGACAATTGGCCCAGTGAAATAGGAAGTATTTTTAAGCGGTTAAAGCGGAGATTAAGGTGACGTAATAAAGATAATTCACTAAATGAGTCAGAAAGAGTTTTTAACTGATTTGAGTGTAGATTTAATATTCGCAATGAAGGTAATTGGCCAAAGCATTCAGGAAGAGTCGTCAATTGATTTGATGGAATGTCTAGCGTGTGTAATGAAGATAGCTGACTAAACGATTCTGGAAGTGCCTTCAACTTATTTGCATGAATTTCAAGCACTCGTAAAGAGGTCAAACAGCAAAAAGAATCAGGCAGAGAAGTTAGTTTGTTTGAAATAAACTGAAGTATGTGCAATGAATTCAATTGACCAAATGAGTCGGGAAGAGTCGTTAATTGATTGCAAGGAAGGTATAGCTCTGTCAATGAAGACAGTTGACCGAACGAATCAGGTAAAGTTTTCAACTGATTTGAACCCGCAAATAAAGTATATAACGAAGACAGCTTACCAATTGATTCAGGAAGAGATGTTAGTTGATTAGATTGAAGATAAAGCAATTGCAATGAAACTAACTCACCAACTGAATCAGGAAGGATCGAAAAGTTATTTGCCTCAAGATCGAGTGAATACAGTGAAGGTAAAAGCGAAATCGAATCAGGAAGAGTGGTCAGATGGTTTGATTGAAGATTTAATGTCTCCAGTGAAGACAGCTGACCTATTGAATCTGGTAAGTGCACCAATCCAATATTGGAAAGATCCAAATCTATTGAACCTGATCTGAGAGCTTCTTCAATTCTTTTTTCTGCTTCTTTGAATCCTTCGTCTGATGTCATTAATACCTGTCCTCCTTTTGTTTTATTCGCTTATACCATTCTGTCAGCAGCTAATTGTATATTGATGCGTAAAAAGATAAATCTCAATAGAGCTTTATACTTACCCAACAAAAAAAGCACCGTGAATAATCACAGTGCTTTTGTCGTTTAGTCATCGTTTAATATTTTAAATCTCTGTTCAAAAAAGAACAGGTCAACTTAACCAGCTTAAATCAGTCCTGCAAGTTCCTGGAGAAGATGCCAGTTTTCAAGGCGATCCTGTTTCGCAAATTCAAGAATTTCAGAAGGATTTCCTTCTTTATCAAATTGCTTAGCGAATCGACCTTCTGATCGTGCAAAGTCAATGAAGTCCACCTCTTCACCCGTTTTAGGATTTTTGAACCAGTCGAGTTTCTGTGAAGGGTTCCCCTGTAATGAAAGCCGCTCTTTAATTTTGCTTCCCTTACGAGGATCATGAATAAAGATAGGAAATGCTCTTGAATCAACAGCAAGTTTTGCCTGATGCATTGCCATGTTATCCGCAACACCATGTTCTGGCTGGCAGGTTGTGTAACAGAGAATGACAGAAGGACCGTCAAATTCCAATGCACCTATGACAGACTTGTAAAAATGATTGGTATGAGCACAGGTTGTTTGAGCCACATAAGTATTCGGATGCATCATTGCAATTTGTGCGAATTCTTTTCGACGTTCCTGTTTACCTGTAATCACTTTACCATGAAGGCTCATTTTTGCATTCTGAGCAGTAAACGTACTTGTTGAAGCCTGTCCACCCGTGTTGGAATAAACCTGGGTATCCAGAACAAAAACATTGATATTCATACCAGATGCCAGAAGTCGGGAAAGTGACTGGAAGCCAATGTCGAACATCGCACCATCACCACCAATACACCAGATCGGTTTATCATCCCATCCCTTCTGGTCCCATTTCATTCGAACACCCATTGCATCTGCAGGAGCATTTTCAAAAAGTGAATTGGTCCAGGGAATCAGGTAAGGATTGTATGGATAAGTTGAAGTGTAAACGGTGTTACAACCGGTGGCTGCAACAATTCCCCATTGATCTCCATGCTTGATTCCAGTCGCTGCACACATCATGCGAAGAGCAGTTCCTTCGCCACAGCCAGCACAACTTCCTGCACCCCCTGTGTAAATATGGGCATCTTCTTTAAGCATCATGTCAATCAGAACATTATCGTTGACATAACTTTCATCAGTCGGTCCAAATTCTTTGAACAGACGATGGCTTCGACGAATCTCTTCCATTTTGTCGTCGGTTTTATGCATCATTTCTAATGCAAGATCATCACAAACGGTAACACATTCTTCACAACCTTTGCACTTGGCAGGGTCGATGATGATTGCAAACCGGCCACCCTCTTTTCCTTTTTTCTTAGGAGCATCATAATATTTTTTGGTTTTCGACCACTGGGCTTCAAACATTTCTCGTTCAGCAGGATCTTCAATCTTGGAAAGTTTTTCTTCCAGATCTGGCTCAGCAATTACCTTGCCCAGAATAGCTGTGTCTGGACACTGAGTAACACAATCCATGCAACCCGTGCAATTTTCAGTGATGTAACGAGGGATTTCTGGTCCGACATAACTGAAGTCTCGAAGGTTCGCTGTTCCCGCTGGAACCAATGACCGAGCTAAAGCGAGATCTGCATCAAGAGATTTGTCAGCTGTCCCTAATTCGTAATCGTGAATAATCTGGTCATTAAACAGATTCACATCAAGGATAGGCAAATCAATTTTTTTATAAGGGCTATCAACCAGTGTTCCATACGAATTATTGTTATGGGGATCCCGGCTGCTTGGTTCGTTCATCGATACAAAATCTTGTGTCGACATAGTATCTGTTTCCTTTTAATTATTTAAACAGAAGAGTTCTCTGTAATAAATTGAAATTCCAACGAGTGAAATTTGAATTTTGTGAACCACTACTGTGTGATGTTTTTTAGAGTGAGCTTTAACAAGGTTGTTCCAGAAGTTTTGAATTAGCTTCCGGAAATAATGTCTGCGGGAACTTCCTGCAGGTCTTTATAACCTCGTTTGACACAGGTCAGGTTATCCTGGACAACCTGTTCCCCACGTTTTCCGAAGTATTTTCTCAGTGCCTTTTCAACACCTTCATAAACCGCGTCGTCCGTCATGCCACTTTCATCTGAGAAAGGTGTCAGCTTGAGGAAGACTCCCAATAGGATAATTCCCTGCATTCTCATTTGAAGGTCGGGCTGTGATGCCACTTCGCGGGCAATTTTTACCATGTCAATAAAGTAGACATGAAGTTTGTTTTCCCGGATTGTTTTCTGGTGATGAGCAGGAATTCGTTTCCACAGTTCTGCAGGATCGGTCTGATCACTCTGCATGAAGATCGCTCCCCCTTCAACCATCCCTTTTAAAGGATTACCGCTGATTAAGGCATTGGTGTCATTCAATACAACCAGTTCCACATATTCCAATTCACTGTGAGTGAAAATATGGGAGCCAGCAATCGTCAGGTAGTAAGTTGTAGGAAGACCTTTCTTTTCTGATCCGTATTTCGGATAAGCTTGAACGTCTTTGCCGAACACCTGCCCTGCGATGGTTGCAATCACCTTGTTTGTTGTGACGGAACCAAAACCACCCACGGAATGGCCTCGCATTGAGTAGGCACCGTTAGGTCGCATATCAGGATCGTCAACGACTTCCAGTGCAAGAGGATGTTTAATTCCCAGACAGAAATAATGTTTGCCATCTTTGATCATGTTGTCAAAGGCTGCATTGATATCACCAGGACGAACGTCCCGACTTCCAAGGCCAGCTGACCCATGATAAATTTTGGGAATGCTTGAAATTTCAGGCATTTCATTCTGGCCATTCATGGCATCACAGAATGCTGCTTTGATCTCACGAGTTAAATGATTACCCGTTGTTGAAAGTGGATCATCCATTCGCTCAAAAATGGTGAATGCTTTGCAATCTTTCAAAGCTTCCACAATCTGTTTTGCAGGGAACGGACGGAAACAATGAATATTCAGGCAACCTGCTTTGATCCCCTTCACGTCGCGAAGATAATCCACTGTTGTCTGGGCTGTTTCCATATAGCTTCCCATTCCAACAATAATGTATTCCGCATCTTCGCATCGATATCCTTTAACCAGATCGTAATGACGACCTGTTTTCTTATGGAATTCTTCAAATGCACTGACAAGGGACTCTTCTACTTTGTCGTAGTACCCACGTTGAGCAATTTTTCCCTTCATGTAGGAATCCTGGTTTTGAACAACTCCAGACATGATCGGATTTTCAGGATCCATTAAATTCATAAGTTTTTCATTAGGATCACCAATGAATTCTTTCATGAATTCTTTTTCAGGAAGTTTCACAGTTTCCACGGTATGGGTTGTCAGGAACCCATCCTGTACTGAAAAGAAAGGTGTTTTTGTTTCTTCTGCAACCTTTCGTGAAATCAGGCAGAGGTCACATGCTTCCTGTGCATTTCGGGCAAACAGCATTCCCCATCCGACATCCGAAACACTCATCACATCGTCATGACCAGCATGAACATTCAAGCTATGACTGGTTAATGCACGGGCACCAATGTTAAACACAACCGGAAGACGTTTCCCTGAAATTGTATAAAGAACTTCTTTCATCAGGACAAGACCCTGACCAGAAGTAAAGTTGGTCACCCGACCTCCCGCTAATGCAAATCCTTCACAGAACGTTGCAGCGGAGTGTTCACTTTCCGGTTCAAAGAAAATGAGTTGCTCATCCCACAAGTTCGGGATGCCATTCATAACGTTGGCATTAAAGCCTGAACCCATTGTGGTTGAACTTGTAATTGGATACGCACCTGATCCCTGGCAGATGTGGGTTTCCACCCAGACAACGCCTTCTGCTCCGTCACACGTTGTGGAAATACCAGGGTATTCAATGTTATCAGTAATTGGTCGATCAATAGTTTCCGTGCTCATATGGCCGGTTTCTCCCCTTCGACTGTTATTTAAAAGACTATCGTCCGTAAATGTTGTCGCTTTATATCAAATAGTTATTAGTTAGGAAAACGGAATATTACTCTACGTGATCATATGACCACAAAAGCGAATTGGCTTTGTTTTTGCTTTTTCTTACTCGCTGGCTAACAAACTCAGGACAGACAGTCCAGAATTGTTAATTGCCTGCGTTCCGTTATTCATTGGAAATTCACAAATTAACGTTCGTTACGGAAATTGAACCTGTATACAGGATTTTTTCCGGGTCATCAGTCGATTTTAATTGGAACCAAACGTTCCTGTCAGTGTCTTCTGATGGAAAGCCTGAAATATCAAACCAGAAGTTCATGGCTGTTTCATCAAGAGATAGAATTCATACGCTCTATACAGTGTTTTATGTTTTGGGTTCTATGCTTTTGGATTTTATACTTGTGGGACAACAAATTACGTTGTCCCGGGTCAATCAAACATTAACATGATACGTATGAACGGCATTGTAACTTAATCAGAGCATTAATTATAGCAAACTTTGTCGAACTTGTCGAAGCCAAGTTAATGATTAAGGATATCCATGTCATGAATTTCAGGCAATTAGCGAAAATAGGCATCCCGGAAGCCTGTGTCCAATTAGCCATGAAAATTGTGCAGGAACAGGTAAAAGTGAATAAAACCCGAGGAAAACAGCTGAAAAAAGAGCTGAAACTCGTGGCTGATTCCCCTATATCATATGTTCAGGACGAGATATATGGCCAGTTGGATCGTGAGCTGATCGAAGAAAGAAATTACACGCCTCCTAAACCGATTTCTTACGAAACCTGGGGAAAGGACATCGATGAGGCTGCGCATGGACAACTGAAAAAAGCTTGTACTTTGCCAGGTGCGCGAGCAGCTGCGATGATGCCAGATGCCCATTTGGGATACGGACTTCCTATCGGCGGTGTGCTTGCGATGGAAGATGCGGTGATTCCATACGCAGTTGGAGTCGACATTGCCTGCAGAATGAAATTGTCTGTTCTTGATATCCCAGTGGAAAGAATGAAGAAGCAGTCTCATGATTTCCGAATCTCAATTGAGAAAGGAACTCGGTTCGGTGTTGGCGTTCAGCATGAAAAACCTCAGCAGCATTCCGTGATGGATGAAGACTGGTCAATCACGCGAACCACTCGTGAGAGAAAAGATACTGCATGGAAACAGTTGGGAACTTCCGGCTCTGGAAATCATTTCGTGGAATACGGAGTGCTGACTTTGACCAAACCGGAACTCGGACTGGAACCGGGAGACTACGTTGCCTTGTTAAGCCATTCCGGAAGCCGGGGGGTGGGTGCTTCTGTTTGTAACACCTATTCCAAAATTGCGAGAAGTAAACTTACTAAAAGGCATGAAGATTTCGCAAAACTGGCATGGCTGGATATTAATTCCGAAGAAGGAACGGAGTACTGGAATGCAATGACGCTGATGGGAAAATACGCAGAAGCGAATCATGCGGTGATTCATCGACTGGTCAGTGATCTTGTCGGCGGAAGAATTATTGCAGGGGTGGAAAACCATCATAACTTTGCATGGAAGGAAGAGCACTTTGGAAAGGAACTGATTGTTCATCGAAAAGGGGCGACTCCTGCGGGCGAAAATGTTCTGGGAGTGATTCCCGGAACGATGGCTGATCCTGCATATGTTGTTCGTGGTAAAGGACACCCTGACAGTCTGAACTCTGCATCTCACGGTGCGGGGCGATGTATGTCGCGAACAAAAGCGAAAGAGAAATACCGTTGGGAAGCGGTTAAGAATGACCTTGAAAACAGGGGAATTCAGGTTCTCTCTGCCGGTGCGGATGAAGTTCCGGGTGTTTACAAAAATATCAACGAAGTGATGCAGGCTCAGGAAGATCTGGTTGAAATCGTTGCGCGGTTCCAGCCTAAGATCGTGAAGATGTGCGGCGATGGCAGCCGCGCTGAAGATTAGTTGCTGATGCGCAGTTCTTTGAATTTCATTTAACTATGATAATTCATGTTACGGTTTTTGCTATTTTTTTCAGTGTTTCTTTACCTTCTCCAAATTTACATATTGCATCACAATGTTTACGCAAGTCAGAAAACAGGATGTAATGAATTTCGATGTTGTTCCCTTTAATTGCTGGTCGACTTAATTGCATTATCAGTTCTTTTTCTCTTTTATCTGGAATAATCAAGAAAAGGGTCGATGGGTCTTCGGGAAAAGAGTAATACAAATCTGTAAGCCTGAGTATTCCGGAATAGATGGAAGTGCTTTTTTCAACTTCAAAAGCACTGATGACTTTATTTGTTCCTTTTTGAAACCAGATAACATCTATTAATGCGATCGTACTGCTAGTGATTTTATCAACGCCAATATCAGGAAAGTCAGACAGGCATATGAATGAAAAATTGTTACCATCGTGTGATCTTGATTTGTCGTTTGACGCACTCATTACATCATAGCCTAAAGAGTGACCGATTTTCAGGAGGTGATATTGCATCTCTGTATGTAAATTTTCCTCTTCTTTCTCATTCATTACTTCCTTATGTCGTTTTTTAAGAAGTTTTTCTATCTTTATTTTCTCTTTTTCAGAAAGTGCACCTTCGTCACCGACCATAATTTTTTTAACGCCAATATCAAACAGCAAACCAGAAAATGCGCCGAGATCTTTTGAAAGCATGGTTCTGTACTGGTTGTTTTTTTTCCATAATAATTTCGCGCATGCGAATGTATTCCTGCCATGAACCTAATTTGACTTTATCATTGAATAAGTAGTTGAACCCATTAACGATAGCGGTATTGAATGGCGGTATTATTTCGGGATGAAGAAAATATAAGATATTAGCAACCGCCGGTCCCAGCCCCTTAATTTTTCTCTGATCGAGATGTATTATTTCCTTTGTAATTTGCTCTTCTTTTGTTGCTTCATAGCAATTTTCAAGGAATTGCCCGAATGCCATTTTATTCTCTTCATTTTCATAAATATCTGGAATTCGAAGCTTTGGCTTCCAGTAAAAAGCATGTGACGCACCGATAAATACTTGTTTTTGTTCCGTGATGCAGTTCAGAACAAACTCCAATGAAGTGTCCTTGAAATCATTTCCAAATTCCCTGTTTTTAATATCTTGTATTACTTTCTGAACGCCACGCCGGATCGAACGAAAGGCTTTTAATCGCTCATCATTATTGATGAACCATGTATTAAATACAGATTCATCATCTGATTTATATTTCTCAATGATATCCTGTAATTCTCTATTCATTCCCCACCTTCACAATCGTTGAAACAGTCTCTTGATATTCACTTACAACTGCTTGCGCTCGTTATCATAGAAATATAATAATATGTTAAATTTGTTTTGTTATCTATATATGGTACCGAATTCGCTACATATTACGCAATGTGCTGGATGCTATCGGTCCAGAGTTCCAAGACAGGAGTTTTTAAAGCAATCCAATGTTTTCACCTTCCCATTTTATCAACCAAACATTATTTTCCCTGAAAAAGCAGGTTCCGGCGGGTGGTACAGGGCTCAGGCTGGAATTTTGGAGATCGGTCTGGTAATCTTCCCAAGCTGATAAACAAGGTTTATTGACTTATTTGTAGGTCATTATTTTTGAACATTTATTTAAACGAGTGAGTATTTCGATGGCTACTGCAACTTCACAAGCAATCGCGGGTGTCAGCCCTCAAGCGGAAGCAACCATAATCAGTGTCTACCCTTCCCTCGCTTCCAAAGGAATGGGTCGATTCATTGGTCAGGTTTGTGATTCGATTCCGACAAAAATTCTGGGAGTCAAAATATCCTGCATTTTGTTTGCGCTGCCCTTGGCCCCACTTTCCTTAATCGGATATGCGTTGACAAAGATGGCGGGTCTTCAGTTTGAAATTACAAACCGATCCCTGAAAGTCTGGCAGATGTCTCTCGGCGCAAAATCCCGATTGATCAATGAAGTTCCCATAGACGATATTGCAGACGTTGCTATCGAGGTTCTCCCCGGACAAGAATTTTATCATGCAGCTGACATGTACCTGCTGAAAGAAGATGGCACTTCCCTGTTACGCATGGAAGGAATTCTTCGCCCGGAAGTCTTCCGCCAGAACATCCTGAAAACATGTGATGCCAAAAGCCTCACTGCAGAAGCTCTCAAAATGATTGAAGCTCGCGGTTAAATCTTTCAGGCACAATCGGTTTTCAGGACGGTCCGACCAGCTTACTCATGCTTGATTTTTTCAAGCCCTTCTCCTTTGGAATGCGCGTATCCAAAATAGAGGAAAATCAGGAAGCAGAAAAAGTATCCCAGCGAAATGCCAGATGCATGAAAGGCATACGTCCCTTCCGGAACGGATTGGAACCGGAACAGATAGTCAACATTATTCCCGTTCAATTGGTAAGAATGCGATAACCCGATCCATGCAAAAATGGAAGCAACCAGAGACCAGATCGCTGCAGAGTAAAATTTTTGATCAATCAGGAATGCACAGATAGCTGAAAGAATCAGGCAGGTGAAAATATAGCCTCGTTCGATTGCAATCATTCCATGAATTAAAAAACCACTCACTTGGGTCGAGACATTTGTACTGAGAATTTGCTGAAGGGTTGCTGCTTTTTCTGAAGAGAACCCGATTAATATAAATGTCCCCTGCACCACGGTGAATCCCCACGCTGCAATGGCGGGAAACAAACCAATGGCAACAGCGGGAGCATGTTTTTTCGGAGTCGCCTGAAAAGCTTGTGCAGTGATGATAATTCCAATCCACAAAACGATAGCCACCCCTGCTTCAATCGGAATCACAGAACTGATAAGCCCGACTGTTCCTGTCAGGCAAATCAATAAAATCACAAAACCATTCAAAGTAGAGTACCCTGCCCGCGCACCAAGAGATTTCCATCCCGGATGCCCGATGTAGATTGTAGTTGGAAAACAACTTCCAAACAAAGCAGCAATGATGGTTCCTAAACCATTTGCTCCCAGAGAAATTCCGGTGGGGTAACGATCCCCTGAAGCTTCTGCGGATTCGATGTTCTGTAAACTTCCAATCACGTTGAACAAACCCATCGGAATAATCACGGAAAGATACCCTATCCATTGTTGCGGTTGAGAAAGAACTTCCAGAATGGTGGAACCGACAAACTGAGGCATGTACCAACCTGCATTTTGAATGGATGATCGGACAGCTTCAATTTTCATCGCAGGTCCTGCAATATTCTCAGGCAGAATATAAGGGAATAGCCAGGCAGAAACGGTTCCAATGAAAACAGCAATGAGTCCTCCCGGAATTCCAAGAGGAAACCGAACCTGTGCAAAGTAGGTCAGGAGAACAATCGCCAGCGGAACCATCGCAACGAGTGGACGCTGATAGATTTGCAAAGCAAAAGACATCGAGATAAAACCGATGGCAATTCCTGCCAATGTTGAAAGCAATGCTGCCCGTGGTGTATTCCTTCGGATTTTTTCTGCAATGAAAGAACCAAAAAACTCAATCAAACCACTTCCCAAACAGGCAATGACTCCCATTTGCCAGGCTTTGACCGGATCTTTTGTCTGCTGATAAACCGGAATCATCACAAAAAAGATATAGACAAGAAGTGAAGGCGTATTGATTCCATACGGAAGAGCGGTCACATCAGATCGTCCTTCCTGATGAGCAACACGATGCGCAAGCCAGGCATAAAAGATGTTTCCGAAGAAAATACTCAACGCTGCTCCCGGAAGAATGAACTTCAGGAGCAAATCCGAATCTGCAGAGATGCCACAGGTTGTGCAAAGGGCAACGATCAATAACAATTGAACAAGATTATCAATGAAAATCCCAAAAAACCCATCGAGGTCATATTTCACAAAAACAGGATATTTTTTTGACATCGTCTCTTCCCGGTGTAAAATCTCAGCATCTTCGTTCCGTGAATTCTTCTTTATCTGAAGAATATACGAATATTAAATCATTCCTCAGCTTTGAATTGAGGATTATTCATTTTTTTTAACCTTTCTGGCGTTTGAATAAAAGTCAGAGATAGGATCGAACATCAAACCGACCTATAATGTCCTGAAGATATCTAAATCGAATTCAGCTTAAAATTATCGGAAATTATATAAAATGGCTAACCATGTAGAAATTGATGGCGTTTCGCTCCATCTCGCAACTCCTGATTCCACTGATGGGCAATGGATCGGTCAGGATGAAGTTCTTAAACAATTGCTCGCCTGCTGGCTGGTGGTGGATAAACACGATCTCCCTTTAACGCCTCGATTAGTGGGTCCTCCCGGGATTGGTAAAACATCCCTTGCGATTTCTGCTGCCCAAAAACGTGAACAGGAACTTTATATTTACCAGTGTACTTCGGACACTCGACCCGAAGACCTTCTTGTCACGCCCGTTTTAAGTGAAAAGGGAACCATTAAGTATCACGCTTCCCCTTTAGTGACAGCCATGATCCGTGGTGGAATCTGCCTGCTGGACGAAGGGAACCGCATGAATGAAAAATCGTGGGCAAGTTTGGCGCCGCTTTTGGACCATCGAAGATATGTCGAATCCATCGTCGCAGGAATTGCTATTCATGCTCATCCTGATTTCCGCTGTTCCGTCACCATGAATGTGGATGAATCAACTTTTGAAATTCCTGATTACATTCTCAGCCGATTGCAGCCATCATTAACTTTGAATCATCCTAACCGGGATGATGAACTCGCAATCCTTCAATATCATCTTCCTTTTGCAGAAGAAGATATTCTTAACCTGACGGTGGAATTCCTGCAGGAAGCCCATGATTTAAAACTCGATTTTTCAACCCGGGATGGAATCAATATTTTACGGTATTCATTGAAACGATTAATGCAAAGTAAAGACCATCCCCTTTCCATGGATGAAGCCTGGAAAGAAGCTTTGAAAAACTGTCTGGGAGACGAAGCGGTTGATCTTCAATCACTTGCAGAAAAGAAAAATCAAACATTAGGTGGCGATACTGTTCCAATGGGACTGGGAGACTTTTTCTTTTCGCCGGAAGATCCTCTCCATCCTGATTTTGATGACGACGAGGACGACGACGATGATGACATCGAATTCTAAAATATATTACGATTTCTCATCACAGCTGAGATCACTTTAAATTATAAACTCAGGCAAATTATGGTTCACGAACTTCTTAAATTCAGCGATAAAATTACTGTGCTTCCGATCGTGCATGGAAGTGGAGATTTTACGGTTGAAATTCGACGAATCATGCTGACCAATGAATTTGATTGCCTTGCTGTTCCGCTCCCTGCTTCGTTTCAGGAAAATGTTGAAAAAGCGATTGGATTCCTTCCGGGAATCACTGCAGTTGTCCAGCCTTCTGTTTTGAAAGATCAGGAAGAAGAATGGCGGGGAAGCGATCAGCCTGATGAATCAATCTGCAGCTATGTCCCGATTGATCCTTGCCAGGGGGTTATAGCAGCGATACGAATAGCCATACAGGAAAGAATGCCACGAGTTTTTATTGATCTGGAAACCGACCTCTTTATTCCAATTCAGACTTCTTTTCCTGATCCGTACGCACTTAAAAAAGTAAGCATTGAGCGTTTTGCAGCGGCGACTCTTCCCTCAATTGCACGGGTTTCTTCAGGTCAACCATCAAACAGAGTCAGTTACATGGCTCAAAGGTTGCATGAACTGGAGCAGAAATTCGATTCCGTTTTATTCATTTGTTCCTTCATGGAATGGCCTTGGATTCGGGAAGCTTACCTTCAAAAAAATCAATCTGAATTTGAACATGACGAAACCATTCATCCCGAAATTTTTTCGGTTGATCCGAATACTTTGAATTTTTTCCTGGGGGAGATGCCTTTCATTACCGGTCTGTACGAACGCGCCAAAGCAGAATTGGATAATGATGAAAATCTTTCCGTTGATGGACTCAAGCACCTTCTATTAACAACAAGGGACCGTTATCAAAAAGAATTGAAAGGCCGGGCGCGTAAAATTACACCCAAGTTGCTGACAACCTATTTTCAATATATCAGGAATCTTGCATTAATTGAAAGAAGGATGACCCCAGACCTTTATTCTTTAGTGAAGGCAGCCCAGCAAATTATGGGGGATCAGTTTGCAGTCCATTTGACAGAAAATTCCCGGGACTATCCCTACAAAGGTCGAAACCCTTTCCCAACTTTACGAATGGGAATTGGCGAAGCGGAATTGCCTTCCGGGATGATTGCATCGATGCAGAGTCGATTACCAACCCAGCCAGTTCAATGGCGAACTTGCGAGTTGAAACCATTGCCACCCAAAATTAAACAGAGTGAATGGCAGTCGCGGTGGGATCCTTACCGTCAATGCAGTTGGCCTCCTGAAGATGTTGCTATCGAAAATTTTCGAACTCATGTGAAAGATGCCTGCCTGGGCATCATGGGAAACGATCTGGCTCGAACAGAAAAATTCACCACCAGCTTGAAAGATGGACTTGATATCAGGGACACTCTCAGAAATTGGCACACGGGCGATCTTTACGTGAAAGAGCTTCCTCCGAATCGAGGGAAAGTTGATTGTGTTGTCATGCTGTTTGATTCTCCTGCTGATCCCAGAGATTATCCGTGGCGAATCACCTGGCAGGCAGAACATCATGATGAATCTACGCTCGCCCTTTTTGCAACGGATTTTCAAAAAGAGATTGTCGGACCGGGAATTGGATTAGCCTGTTATGGAGGAGCGATGTTCCTGTTTCCACCGCGCCCCGTTGGAGAAATCTGGCAGGACCCCAGACTGGAATTTGCGGACACGCTTGAAGAACGACTTGTTGCAGCAGCCTGTATGCATAGCCAGGAAAAACATATTGCCCTGCTCAGCCAGGCTCCTCCGGGAGCAGGTTGGAGAAGGCTTTCCAAAAAATTTGGAAAAAAACTGGTTCATATTCCGTTGAGTAAATTCAGCCAGGAAACGATTCAACAATTACGAATGTTTCACGTTCTGAATGGCCAGCATATCAGAAGTTTTGCAACTCACTTTATCCGCAAAGCATGAATGCAACCAACTCACCTTTTGTCTATTCAAACTCCACTGTCAGATCAGGCAGTATTCCACTCAACCCGACCGTTGCCTTGTTCCCGTTGATTACTATTCCTGTCACTTCCGGCGACACCCAGCCCCCCATTGCGGTGGCTTTTGGCTTGTCACCGTGAAACATGATGTTGATCTTTTCGCCGTGCTTTTGAATACTGATTTCCAGTCTGTCTGGTGATTCAATCGCCACGTAGCTATTGACCTTGAATTTCTTGCCGAGCATCGACTTGAGAACTGTGACCGCTTTTTCAAACGGTGACCGCAAACCGGGAACAGTGATTCCCTGATACGCTTCCTGAATTCCGGCGATTGCATCCCATTCATCTTGTGACATGTAATCCTTCTCTATCATTGCGTCACCCCGTTATAAAAGTCCAGGATTGAATAACTATTCATATACCCGTAAGACCGGATCACTTCCTGACCATTGACCATCCGTATAAAACACGGGAAGGAATGAACGCCAAACTGTCCGGCCTGATCACTTGAAATGATGTGTGCGGTCCTGCTGGTGTCGATTTTCCATCCCGTTCGTTTCATCTTCTCGAATTCGCTTTTGACCATTTCACACGGTCCACAATTCGCCGTTGAGAAGAATAGCAATTGCGTTTTCGGCGGTCTGATTGTTAATGGTTCTGATTGCGGAAATTCCGGCGGCTCCATGTCGATCTCAAATGGATCATTGAACGGTTGCGATTCTTTTCTGCACTTGCAGTCAGAAAGTCCAACCGGCGAAGGCCGGACACATTGGCAAACACTCAACCCGTCACCTGATCGGCCTGAACCGTTGCACTGGCATTTCACTGGATCAATGGAGTCTGTTTTCTGAACCGCCACCAACGCCAGAACACCGGCGTAGTATTCCCGCGAATTGGCAAGGCATGAACTACACTGAAGAATGATCAGAGTAAAGATAATCGGCATAAACTTCATCAGTCGCATCCGTCACATTCAACAGGATCAGGATCGTCTTTTTTGTCGTCGTCACAACAATCGTCTGGGCATTCGCAATCGTCGTCGCAAACTTCATCGTCACAGCAATCGTCATCGCAACATTCGTCGTTTACTTTTTTTTCTTCATCAGTCATTTGATTAATCTTTCAATCTAAAACATAAAATACAGATCAGGCCACAACGGACCAATCCAGTGTTAATGGAGGATATCCGTCGAATCCCGAGACGCTAAAGCTGTCACCAACCCGCAACATCTTGTCAGCCACATCAGCAGCTACACGGAATCCATTGACCGGCAATTTCCAATCTGATCGCGGTCCTCTTGGTGAATTCGGCCCCCAGGAATTAATGCAAACCAGACTTGGTTTTCCGTCACTTTCAATAACTCCGACGAAGCACATGCAATGCCCCCAACTTCCTTTTGGGTGACAGAACCCGTTTTTGTCTCTTGTCAGCGTGAATCCCCGATTGGAACAAACGGGAACGGGGTAACCTGACTTGATCGCCACTTTCGCTTCCTCATATGTTCGTACGAGGGAAACGGTTTTGACAAGATGGTCTTTTGCCACCGGTTCCAGGGAATCAGGAAGTCCTTTATATCCCCACTTTTTCGCTTTGTTTTTATCATAATCAGTCAGGTCGAATCGACCATGTTTTCCCTTCGATAGAATCCCATACTGTGAGACGGCCTTTGCAGCCCATGCACCAATCGATCCATCGCCTCTACCAAGTCGACCACCGCCAACCTCAACCCGAGATAACGCATAGATAACCTCTGTGGCTGTCGGTTTGAATTCTGCAAGATGTCCCCCTTGAATCATGACGCATTGGTGATAGTCAACAGCGTGTTTCCATCCCCATGAAACGCAATCCCCAATTCCCTGTGCCTGTGCTGGCAAGTCTTTTCCCGTCACGGATCGAACCGCTTCGTAAAGCAGAACGTCTTCCTTATCCGTGATCGCTTCTGGATTCTGCGATTGAAACACCGGGATCGGCAAACCACGAACAACGGCTTGCACCTGCTCTTTGTCGTCAATCCATCCGCCGAGTTTTGATAACGCTGTTGGTGTCACCATTAACGCTCCGCCTTTTCTGCAGCTAACCCGATTCGTTTAAACACCCGCGATATCTTTTTTCGCTGGTTCTGATCCAAGTTCTCATTCTGATTCAATCCTGATGTTTCCCTGACAATCGCGTCCTTGAATCCGGGATACGATTGCAGATCGAGCAACTCTTTCGCTTTCTGCAACCATTTCAACGCGTCCCCTGTTTTGGTTCCCGCTGTTTCTTTGATGATCAAATCCGCATAAGCCAGATACAACCCGCCAAACTTGCGAGCGTCTTCCTTGCCGAATTCGCCGAATGCTTTGCGGAATTCCTCGACCAATGCAGTATCAGCTTTACCATTGCCGTTATCCGGTCTGTCTGGATTCACCACGTCACCCGGTGGACCCATGCAACCGGCAATCAGGAATAATCCAACTATTAAGAATTTACTGAGAGTTCGTTTCATTTCTTTGGCTCCGGTTCAATATCATGCTCACATTTGGCCCGGTGCTCCTGGAACAGAGTCAGACAATGCGTGTACCAGTCGCCCCCTTTTTTCATCGCTTCCCCGCAATCCAGCTTGGTGCTGACTGATAACGCTTTACCTGCATGAAGTTGGAATTCTTCAAGTAATCCATCCAGATCATCGCCTGTTACAATTGGTTTTTTCACCTTGAGAATTTCGAGAATCTTCGATAATGCAGGCCAATATTTCGGAAACGCAAATTTCAAGACCAACGGAATAGCCCCCGCACCCAGAGAATAGAGTGTTCGCAGAACTTCGTTTGGAATCCCGAATGTCCCGGTCCCGCCTGACTGATATCCGATATCCTCGCCGATCATCCCGTACACGCCAGAACCAGCCATCATTGATAAAATCCAGATAATTATCGTGAGTATCATTTTCTTTTTCCCCGCTTGTTTTTTTTATTCAGTTTTATAATTTCATTAATGATCGAAGTCACAATGACCACTGTTCCAAAGAAGATGACGAACGCAGCCAATACGGTTGCCCCGTCTAATTTTCCGTTAATGGCGATCATTGGTATTGTCCCTTCGCCATCGGTTCACCAGTTGAAGCAACCCGATCAATGCCCCAGAACCGACCGCCGACCAGACACCCGAATCAGAATGTTTAATCATCTCGATCAGTTCTGGAAGCAGTCCGCCAGCAGCAGCAATCAACAGAACTTTGACCGAACTATTCAGATCATATCCGTTGATTTTGCCTTTCGGCGTGCCCCTGTTTACTAACCGTGACATGAAATGAATCCTTGAAAATGATAAGTAGATGCCCTCAATATAAACGGGACTGGTTGCGCTATTGATTGTTTAAAAACCGTGTTGTTTTTCTGCGCAGAGGTAAAATAGAAAAGTGAGTGCATATACTTATTTTCAAAACAGTTGATTCAGTCTCTTGTGACTCGCTCAGGCTTGTAATCATTTGCCATATACTTCAAGCTGTTAGAGTTATTTCAAACTCATTAGATAGATTTGGAATCGTTTGTCGTTCATCATTTCATTTTGAGATTTCTACTCTTGAGAGAATTCATTTATGTCTGATTCAACCAACCAATCAGGAAACGAGGAACTACCGGTCAATTCTTCTTCCGGTGAAAATATGACGATGGATCCACCGAAAGATTTTTGGGGAATTGTCAAACAATTAGGCCCCGGATTAATTATTGCGGGAAATATCGTTGGTTCCGGCGAGTTAGTCGCGACCACCAAAACAGGTGCAGAATCGGGTATTGTGCTTCTCTGGCTGGTTATTGTGGGATGTGTGATCAAAGTTTTTGCACAGATTGAGCTTGGTCGCTACACGCTTAGCAGTGGTCAAACAACATTAAAAGCTCTTGATACGGTTCCGGGACCTCGTCTTGTTTGTAACTGGATTATCTGGTTCTGGCTTTTGATGATGCTTGCAGGGATTTTTCAATTGGGGGGAATTGTTGGAGGAGTAGGGCAAGCAGCTGCCATCGCAATGCCTTTTACAGGTGATTACGCAGAAGCTGCAGACCTTCCTTCAGAAAAGCAGCTGAAAAAATATTTTAAATGGGATGAAGATTTTAAAAGTGGAAAAACACTTTTAATGACACTGCCTGAAAAGGAACAGGAGCGTGTTCTGCGTGGTTTTAAAAGAATCCACGAAAGAATTGAAAGCCTTTCAGAAAAATTCCAGGGTCTCGTTGAAGATGTGAGACAGGGAAAAGAATTTATCGATCCCATTGCTGCAACCTACGATGCAAAAATATGGGCTGCCTTGATTACCATTTTTACGTCGACCATTCTTTATATTGGTCGATATAACATGATCCAGAATGTGACAACATTTCTTGTTGTTAGCTTTTCGTTGATTACGATGGGAAATGTCATGGCTTTACAGACTATTCCTGAATGGAG
The DNA here is from genome assembly GCA_024277145.1 of Planctomycetota bacterium. Lineage (GTDB taxonomy): Bacteria > Planctomycetota > Planctomycetia > Planctomycetales > Planctomycetaceae > JAJRVU01. The sequence goes on along the minus strand of JAJRVU010000145.1, from coordinate 10,663 downwards.
AATTTCCATGTCGGATTTCTTTACCGGGCTTTCGTTTAATCTTCCTGTAACAACTGCAGGGAAATACGAAATATCAACCGCTTTGGCTGCGTTTGGAATTATCGGAGTTGGAGCGGGAGAATTGATTGCATACCCTTATTGGTGCATGGAGAAAGGTTACGCCAAGTTCACCGGACCTAAAGTGGAGGGCGAAGAGTGGGGAAAGCGTGCACGGGGCTGGATGCAGGTGATGCGTTATGATGCATTTACATCCATGCTGATTTACACGATCGCAACGGTTGCCTTTTTTCTTATGGGAGTTGCAGTTCTTCATCATGAGGGATTGGATCCTGATGGAATGCGAATGGTTAGTACAATTGCAGAAGCTTATGTTCCCGTCTTCGGAGAATATTCTCGTTGGTTATTCCTGATTGGTGCGATTGCAGTTCTCTATTCCACATTTCTCGTTGCTAATGCAGCAAATGCAAGAATGTATGCAGATGGATTTCGCGTTTTTAAAATTATCGATCCTGACAGCAAAAAAAGGCATGGGAAAATTGTCATTATTCTCTCCGTCATATTGCCATTCATGTCTTTAATTACATTCTGCATGAATATCAATCCAGTGAAAGCCATCCTGATTGCAGGAGCAATCCAGGCATTAATGCTTCCGATGCTCGGATTTGCTGCCCTTTATTTTCGTTTCAAACGGATTGATCAAAGGCTTCGCCCCGGTCATGTCTGGGACATTCTTCTGGTTCTTTCCTTCCTGGGGCTACTGCTTGCAGGGGGCTGGAAATTCTATGAAGTGATTGAAAAAATTCTGAAAATGCTCTCGTAATAATGACAATCAGAATAATTTAAATTGAGTAGAGAAAAAGCCTTTTCTTGATTAAGATTCAGGACTGTCTATAATAGATTCTACTAACCTTACACAAAATGAATCAACACGATAAATCGTTCCAAGGAAGTGAAGAGTCATGACAGAAAAAACAATATTCAAGCGAATTATCGATCGTGAAATTCCTGCAGAGATCGTCTACGAAGATGCCCAATGTCTTGCTTTTAAAGATCTCAACCCCCAAGCTTCGGTTCACATCCTGATTATTCCACTGAAAGAAATTCCTTCCATTGATCATATTGAAAAAGAAGACGAATTGGTCGTCGGGCATCTTTTTTATGTCGCTCGTCAATTGGCAAAAAAGAATGGTCTGACCAATGGTTATCGAGCGGTCATCAATTGTGGGGAAGAAGGGGGGCAGACGGTTGACCATCTGCATGTCCATTCGATTGGTGGTAGAAATTTAAGCTGGCCACCCGGGTAACTGTTTTTAAATATCAATGGCCTATAATAATTTGGCAATTGATTCGTCAAGATAACTGTTTTGTTAAAATGATCTTCAGGAAATGTAAAGGAGAGAGGTGTCTTTCGAATCGGAACCCTCAACAGAGAATCATCTGCTGACCGGAAGTTTAAGAAAGACGGTCTTTTTTCTTGCGCTACCTGTTTTGGCGGAACAGTTCTTAAGTTTCTGCATTGGTTTCTATGATACTTATCTTTCAGGACGAATCAGTTCTGAAGCAACCTCTGCTATTGGTCTGGCTGCATATGTCGGCTGGTTTGCTGCTTTAATTTTCGGGTTAATTGGTTCAGGGACAACTGCTCTTGTGTCACGCGCGTTTGGTTCTGGCGATTCAGAACAAGTTAACCGTGTGATGAATCAGTCAATGCTCATGGCTGTGATACTGGGAATGATTGTCGGTGGTTCACTTTATTTTCTCGCGCCTGTTTTTGCAGGGGCTCTTGCATTAAGTGGAACCACGCGAACTATGGCTATTTATTATTTACAGGTAGATGGGCTTGGTCATTTCTTTACCAGTATTGGAATTGCAGGATCAGCCTCCATGCGCGGAACCGGAAACATGCGTACTCCGTTACTGGTTTTCAGTGTGATCAGCTTTGTGAATGTGATTGCTTCCACTTTGCTTGTCTGGGGAACAGGTTCTTTTGGGTACCTGGACTGGTTGCCAATTTCAATTTCGCCTATGGGAGTTAATGGCATTGTCTGGGGGACCGTGACTGCAAAAGCGATAGGCGCCATCCTGATTATCTATTTCCTTTTACGTGGTAATTCCGGGATGAAAATTAATCGTCACGTGATTCTCATTCATCGAGAAACCATCCGTCGAATTTTAAAAATTGGAATTCCAGCAGCGATTGACGGAATTGTGATGTGGATGGGGCAATTCCTTTTTCTTATGGTGATTTCTCATTTGGCTACAGGAGCAATTGGCACTGCAAACTTTGCTGCTCATATCATTGGAATGCGTGTTGAAGCAATTACATATTTAATTGCCTATGCCTGGGGGGCTGCAGCTGCAACGATGGTTGGTCAATCACTGGGAGCAGAAAATCAAGCCCGGGCCAGAAAAGTTGGAAACGAAGCTGCCTTGCAAAGCGGTTTGTGGGGAGTTCTCATTAGTGTTGTTTTTCTTTTTGGTGCAAAAGAGATTTACCACTTCATGCACAAGGATATTCTTGTACATCAGGTTGGAATATTTCCGTTTCAAATTCTTGCTTTGGTACAAATTCCATTGGTTCTTTCTATTGTTTATCATTGTGCTTTAAGGGGGGCTGGGGATACCCGAGTTCCGATGATCATTACAATCATAGGCGTTTTTGGGTTTCGGGTTCCGCTTGCGTGGCTGTTTGGAATCTATTTTGAAGGTGGCCTTTTAGGTGCCTGGATTGGCATGTATGCTGATATGGTTATCCGGGGAGTTCTTCTGACAGCGAGGTATCTCAGTGGGAAATGGACAGATCTTGATATCTGAAAACGGATGATTGCTTCAATTCCTGTTAAAATTCCATGCAGAATTGCCTGAGTTTATGAAAACCGGGAGTTTATTTAATCCCTGCATATTGATTGAGCATCAGCAACTCACTAGAATACAGATTCGCCATTCGACCGTACAATAAGCGGGGGGCGGAAAGCTATCTCCAATTGTGGCGGGACGGTGTGAACCGGGTCAGACCTTAACCGGAGCAGCCCTAAGCATTTAGTTCTGGGTGCATGCGGGGGTAGCTTTTCGTTCCCCGTTTTTTTGTGGACAGTTCTTGTTGAGCAAATCTTAGTGCAATTATTGTCATGCTACAGCCTGATGTACTACTCCGTTTAAATATCAACGTCACAAGAGCACTACCGGATTCAGAATGGTACTAGTCTCGTTCAAGCTCGTACCAGTCACCCCGAATCCAATCCGTGATGATCTCAATCGTTTTTTGGTCGAGCAGATTTTTATTAGGTTCCTTGAAATTATCATGAAACTTGGGCATCCGATCATTCGAGTCGGAATAAAATCTTTCATGTGCTGGATTACTGATAAAATCAACCATCCATGATCTTGAAGCGTAGTCAGTTAAATCGGGTCCGCTACCAAGTTCACCAGCGTCATGGTATTGGTGACAATCGGTGCAGCCAATGCCTTCCTTGATGACGGTGTCTCCTTCACGGATAAGATCAGTATCTTTTTTATCCATTTCTGCCTGGCTTTTTAATTGAGCTTGAGCAGAAAGTGAAATCACCACCTGTTTCATCTCGGCTTTGAAGTCTTTAATATCCTCTTCCTCTTCTGAATCACCACTGGATAATATCCATTCAGCCATCTCGCCTTCTTTGAATTCCGTTTTACCGAAGTAATGTTCTGACTGAATTTTTTCAGGATCAAGGAGTCCCTGAATCCATTCTCTTGAGCCGAACTGGTAAAGGTTTGGTGCAGAAGGAGATTCCGCGATAATTCCTTTCCCGTTTGCATCAGCATGTGAATGACAGCTTGAGCAATGTTTAATAAACAGGATGGGTCCCTGGATTTTCGGATCGTTTCTTAAAAGTGTGATTGCCCCTTGTGGTGGAACGCCATCATGATCTGCAAGTTCGTTCACCCTGGCCGTTAATGCCGCGAGATGCGTTTTACTATGCTGGTAATCAACATCACTGTGGTCTCTTAAAACAGAAAGCATTGTTAACCCGGACCATGTCAGAATTCCCCCGGTTACAATCAGGTATCTCATGACTTTGCTTGTTTTTTCTGAACTAATTCGATCTATCAAAGGCATCAATAAAAGTAATGTTAATGCAATTCCCGGTATGATTAATGTTGCAACGACTTCCCATTGTCCTGTGAAATATCGTCTTAATTCAAACAGGAAAATAAAATACCATTCCGGTCTGGGAACGTGATGAATTCCGGAATCAGCAGGGACTTTAAGAGGATGTCCATAAAACCAGACCATGCCACAGATGAGTCCGAAAATCAGGCTGAATGTCGTGAGGTTTCTAATAGACTGGTAAGGCCAGTAAGGAACAGCCTTTGTATTGGATTTATCCAGATCATCAATTTTATCACTATGCCGATAAATTTGGGTGATATGTAAACCTAACAGTAATCCCATAATAATCGGGAATAATGCAACGTGCAGAAAATAAAGGTGGGTGATTGTCCGGTTTCCGACTTCATCTCCGCCGAGAAGCAACTTTCTGAAAATGGGTCCGACAATAGGCGTGGACGCAATGATATTTCCTTCAACGTTGATTTGAGAAAAGCCATCTAATGTTCCGGGAAGAGGGTTTCCTGTGACAGCCCAGACAACCATCGCAGGTGCAATCAGAATTCCCGTGATCCAGATGATTTCCTTTGGCTTGCGGAATGAAGCCATGAGTAATACGCGGAGAGTATGAATTGTAAAGAGGATGATTAAAGCCTGGCTGTTGTAATAGTGCAGCCCCCTGATAAATTCCCCACCAGGTAACCCGTCAATATAATGCACGCTCGCCCAGGCGCTCGGAACAGAAGGGCTGTAGCAAGTCATCAATAAAAGACCGGTGATGACTTCAATAACAAACAACCAGAACAAACATCCCGCAGAAGACAATATCCAGGAAGCGCCGTCGGGTAAGACGCGGTTTTTATATGAATTAATAAGACGGTTGCTTCCCGTTCGACTATCTAACCAATTCATAATTCGAATACGCACGACATTAGCCTTTAATTTTCATCAATTTGAGACGGTTTATATATGTTAATTCAAAAGCAGTTCAGGGTAAGACAATACTAAGTTCAGGATAAAGGTGTTTTTGTTGTTGGGCCGAGTTTGAATTTCTGGTATTCCACTTCTATCCACCATTCTTCTGATTTTTCATCTTTAATGATCTCATAATTGAGAGAGTCCATGCTTCTTGGAGTCGGGTTCTTATACCCAAGTTTTTTATTGCTGATTGGTTCCCCATCCAGATGAAACATTCCTTTATGGCAAGGGCAGACCATAGATTTCTTATCTGAAGTTGATTGAATGGTGCAACCGAGATGAGGGCAGACTGCAGAGAAGACCCGAATCGTTGTTTCTTTTGGATTTTCTGCAATTTCTGAAGTGCGAGTCATCCAAACACGACCAACCGTTTCATTGGGGGTCACCATCCAGGCATCCCGATGGTCGGAAACAATGTTAAACTGCTCAGGAGAATTTATTTTAAGCTGGCTGAGATGAACTAGCCGATATTTTTTCGGACCTTCGTTCTTGTTCTTTAAAGGAGAGAGGATGAATTTGACAACAGGCGACGATATGGCTGCAATCCAGAATAGCGAAATCAAGGTGCATATCGATTTAAGTAATTTACGTCTTGTCATGATGTTCTCTAAATCAATTTACGAGGATATTATTTTCATCCTGATCACCTCAATCGGATTTGCTTTTCAAATAACAAACAGCTATAAGCAGGGAATATCTGTTTAAGAAAATCCTGATTACGAATTAATATATCAGATTTCTTCCGGGATGATATCGAGTCCGATTTTCTGATTAACGAAAAATCGAAAGACTCCAAAGAGCATCACTGCAAGGCTTGAAGAAAGCAACAACAGACCAATTCCGAGAATAGTTATGGGGACAAGTTCAGGCATGTTTCCAATCCAATTCTTTAGTTCAATTGTGGAATGATTTTGCAATTGAACTTCAATGTCGAAGGCGAGCTAGATGACATTTCATTCAATCGCGGCGAGTCTCATCTCAACTATTATACAGTGATGAATCTCACCTTTTCAATTCTAATTATGATGTTTAAATATTACACAAATATGATGTAACTCCTTATGAGTATTGATGTTTTGTTTAAAATAGTCGTTGACCGAATAAAACGAATTCCTATATTCAGTGCGATTGTTACGACATAAACTGGTTTTATGTATAAGAATGTCAGGAATAGGAATGGCTTTTCCGGTAATCCCGTGGAGATTCTTTGTAGGCTTTTTTAAATGCAACTGTCATGTATTCCACATGCTTAAAGCCGGTTCGCATTGAAATTTCTCTTAGTGTCAGGCTGGTTTTCAATAATAAGTCTGTCACTTTTTCTAGTTTGATTTTTGATATTTCCTGGTGAGGTGTCTGTCCGATAATTTTCTGAAAACGACTTTCAAGAGCTCGTCGTGATAACGGAATTTTATCAAGAACATCTTTAACATTAATTCCATCACAAGCATGAAGCCGAATAAAACTGAGTGCATCTGCAACGTGGCGGTCATCAATTGCATAGATATCGGTTGACTGTCGAGTTGTGATTTCAATTGGTTCCACAAGGCAGGGGCTGTTTTTTACTTTCTTCCCATTCATCATGGAACTTAATATTCGAGCAGCTTCGTATCCTGTGAGTTGTGCATTTGGGACGATGCTTGACAAAGATGGCTCTGAAAGCTTGCATAGAATTTTATCGTTATCAACTCCAATTACAGCCACTTCTTCCGGAACAGAAATATCAGACGTACGACAGGCATCTAACAATTTCTGTGCAAGAACATCGTAGCAGGCTAATACCCCTACGGGCTTCGGTATTTTTTGAATCCATTCTGAAAGATATTCCTGTTCGATTTCCCATGATTGCTTTTTACCTGAAACAACATATTCAAAGTACGTTAATTTCTTTTTCAATACGATCGCTTTAAAATATTTCTGTCTCCAGTGTGACCAGTTGAACTGGGAATTTCCGCAGAACGCCAGTGTTTGAAACCCCCGTTTCAGTAAATGCTCTGCAGCCAGTTCCGCAATTTTCTCATCGTCTGTTTCCACCCAGGGAAGTTCAGGAATTAATCTTGCAGCACTGACATCTACAACGGGAACGTCGGTTTGCTTGAGGGCATCTGCAATTTCCTGATTTTCAATTCTCGCGATGATGCCATCACCATTCCAGTTCTTTAACCAGGGAGGAGGAGAATCTCCCCGTCCTTGTTCGGGAATATAAATTGACCACGCTTGATGTTCCTGCACGTAATCTATCACGCCTTGCAGCAGTCCTCTTGCATATGCGTTGGAGGATTCAATCAGTAAAGCGACTTTCAAACGCTTTTTCATTTTATATTATTCCCGTGTTTCATGAGGATCTTTGTGCAATATTCTTTATGTCTGATTAAGCAGGAAAAAGGACTTTTTGAAATAATGTCTTTTATTGTAATGATTTATGGGATTACAAACCATCAGGATATGTAAAATATCTCATGCTATTTGCGAACGATCTCATGGATAATCACGTCAAAAAGTGCTTAAATGAACGGGTCATTGAAAACAAGTATTCTTAATTCAAGTTCATATACTCAAGAAAATATCAATCAGCAGGAGGAAGTGATGAGTGATCAAAAAATTCGTGTTGCCATTGTCGGTCTGGGATTCGGTGCAGAATTTATTCCCATCTATCAAAGGCATCCACAGGCAGAACTGGTTGCAATCTGTCAGAGGTCAGAAGAAAAGCTGAATGAAATTGGTGATGCTGCTGGTATTGAAAAACGGTACACCAGTTACGAAGAGCTTTTAAAAGATCCTGATATTGATGCAGTTCATATTAACACTCCCATTCCTGATCATGCGACACAATCCATTCAAGCACTCAAGGCAGGAAAGCATGTTGGCTGCACTGTTCCGATGGCGACTTCAGTGGAAGATTGCAAAACTATTGTCGATCTCTGTAAAGAGACAGGCTTGAAATACATGATGATGGAAACTGTTGTTTATTCTCGTGAATATCTTTTTGTCAAAGAAATGTTTGACAAAGGGGACTTGGGAAAAATTCAGTTTATTCAGGGAAGTCATCAGCAGGATATGGATGGCTGGCCAAGTTACTGGCCCGGTTTGCCTCCGATGCATTATGCAACTCATTGCGTCGGTCCCTGTTTGGCAATCACTGATTCAGAAGCAGAATATGTTTCCTGCTTTGGTTCAGGAAGAATTCGAGAAGAATTGATTTCAGAATACAATTCTCCCTTTGCAGTGGAGACGTGTCACATCAAGTTAAAAGATTCTGACATTACTGCACGCGTTCATCGATCCTTGTTTGATACTGCAAGACAATACCGGGAAAGCTTTGAAGTTTATGGTAGTTTAAAAACTTTCGAGTGGCCTTTGATTGAAGGGGAAGACCCCGTGATTCATACAGCTAAAAAACCAGAACCAGAAATTCCGGAGAAAGTCAAAGTTCCTGACTATGCACATCGACTCCCGGAAGAGATTCAGCTTTTTACCACCGGGGGCGTTTATGATTCCGATGACAACCAGCATCTTTCTTTCACACAAGGTGCGGGGCATGGTGGTTCTCATCCTCATTTAGTGCATGAATTTGTTCAGGCTCTTCTCGAAAACCGGGAACCACTTCCTGATGCAATTCAATCTGCGAATTGGACATGCGTTGGGATTCTGGCCCATGAATCTGCTTTAAAAGGAGGAGAAATCATTCCTCTGCCTGCTTTCACCCATCGAAGTTGAGTACAAAAAAATTAAACTAGACAATGTTTAGAAATGATGTAGAACGTGGCGCACTGCACACACAGTCGGGATAACACTTAAACCTTCTATATCATTTTTAGAAACGCCCTAATGTTTGTAAATCTTTCCTGAATGAATTTTCAAGAGGTCCTTCCATGTTTAAACGTTTTCTAATTTTACTGTTTCTGATTCTCTCCGTTCAAGCAGTCCATGCAGAGAATAAGGTCATCCATCATTTTGACCGGATTCAGCTTTCGGATCAATTTTTTGGTGAAGGTGCCAACTTCGGCGACTTTAATCATGACAAGAAAATGGACATTGTTTCCGGTCCTTATTGGTATGCAGGACCTGATTTCAAACAGAAGCAGGAATATTATCCTGTCAAACCATTTGATATCAAAGGATACTCGGATAATTTTTTCACGTTTACAGGTGACCTCAATCATGATGGATGGGACGACATTCTGGTTGCAGGTTTTCCGGGAAAAGAAGCTTTCTGGTTTGGAAATCCGAAAGGAAAAAAAGGACATTGGACCAAACATCTTGCTTTCCCCGTGATCGATAATGAATCGCCGACTTACCGGAATATTGTAGATGGTCAACAACCAGAACTCGTATTTAATACGGGTGGAAAACTGGGATACGCTCAACTTGATTCCGATAATCCGAAAGCTCCCTGGACGTTTCACGCAATATCTCCCAAAGGAGATTATCAAAGATTCACACACGGACTAGGTGTGGGAGATGTCAACAATGATGGTCGAAATGATCTGCTCGAAAAAAATGGCTGGTGGGAACAACCTGCGGATTTGTCAGGTGATCCGATCTGGAAATTTCATAAGGTTCCGTTTTCTGGTCCGGGTGGTTCTCAGATGTATGCCTACGATTTTGACGGTGATGGAGACAATGATGTAGTCACCAGTAAAGCTGCTCATGCATATGGACTATCCTGGTTCGAAAATTATCAGGAAAATGGTGAAATTCATTTTCGTGAACATCTTATTATGGGAGACAAGCCGAAGCAGAATCGGTTTGGAGTTGTCTTTTCACAGTTGCATGCATTAGAAATTGCTGACATTGATGGCGATGGAATTAAAGATATCGTCACAGGGAAACGTTACTGGGCACATGGCGGACATGATCCGGGAGCTAAAAGTCCTGTGGTTAATTACTGGTTTAAAACGGTTCGCAAAAACAATTCTGCAGAGTTTATTCCGTATCAAATTAATCATGAATCAGGCGTGGGAACTCAGGTGGTTGTCGGTGATGTCACTGGCAATTCTCTCCCTGATTTAGTTGTCGGTAACAAAGCAGGCACGTTTGTACTTGTTCATACACGTGATGAAGTTCCCGAAGAAATCTGGAAACAGAAACAGCCCAAGCTCAGAAAGAAAAAGATAAAAGAGACGTCCAAAAATGAGGGGATTGTCCCGACTGCTCCTGATGGTAAAAAACTGAATCTCGATTTTGAAAAAGGGAACCTGTCCGACTGGATTGCCAGAGGTAAAGCTTTTGAAAGACAGCCCATTCAGGGAGACACCGTTATCAAAAGAAGACCGGATTCCAAAAGTCAGCATCAAGGGAAATATTGGATAGGAACGTTTGAAGTTACCGGCGATGTCCCGCAGGGAACTTTGACTTCATCCACAATCAAAGTCACTCATCCGTATGCAACCTATATGATTGGTGGCGGAAATCATTCCACGACACGCGTTGAAATCATTCTTAAATCGGACGGTTCACAAATCCACTATGCTTCCGGTAAAAATTCTGAAAACATGTTTCCTGTTCATGTTGATCTTTCAAAATATATCGGGGAAGAAATATTCATCAAACTGGTGGACCAACATAGCGGGGGTTGGGGGCACATTAATTTTGATCATT